>JAHAZB010000112.1 GCA_018384175.1 Eubacteriales bacterium | reverse complement strand
AAGAAAAGAAGAAACAAGACGTTGGTTGAAAGGAGGGGACATATAATGTTATCAAATAATAAGGCTTACAGTAATATAATGGCAGATTATAACCAGAAAAGAAGCTTTGCTGAAAGTGAAAGAGATAAAAATGTAGAAAGAATATATAATCTTTTTCCGAGATTAAGAGAGATTGAAAAGGAAATTACCCGTGCAGGCATTGAGAATATGGGTAAAATATTAAAGGATAAGAATAATGCTGAAAGGTACAGACAAGAGCTTTCAGAAAGAATAGATTTACTTAAATGTGAACGCACAGAGCTTTTAGAGAAGAATAACATAGACCTTGAATTTGATAAGCCTAAGTATATTTGCAGTCAATGCAATGACACAGGATATATAGGCAGTCAGAAATGTTCCTGCCTCAAGCAGCAGCTTATTGATTATGCATATGATATTTCAAATATGAAGGTTCTTATAGAGGAACAGACATTTGATAAATTTGATTTGTCTTATTATGGGGACAGTAAAATAAAAAATATCAATATGACCGAAAGAGAGAATATTGAGGATATAGTAAATATATCTATAGAATTTTGTAAAAATCCTGAAAATTCAAAGAATTTGCTCTTTTACGGTACACCAGGTTTGGGTAAAACCTTTATTTCAAGCTCTATTGCAAAGGAAATGCTCGACAAGGGCTATACTGTAATTTACAGCGGTGCATCAAGGCTTTTTGCAGCTTATGATGACTACCGTTTCGGAAGAATGAGTGATACTGAGGAGTTTGAAGATTTATTAAAGCTGGTGTACGATGCTGACCTTTTGATAATTGATGATTTGGGTGTAGAAATGCACGGCCCTTCAGCTTTTCAGTTCCTGTTTGACCTTATAAACGAAAGAATTCTTAATAATAAGAGAATGATTATAAGTACAAATCTTACTATGGAGGAAATAAGCAAGGTATATACTTCACGTATTACTTCAAGATTGTTTGAAAATTTCCATTGTTTGAGGTTTGTAGGTAAAGATATTAGGACACAGAAGCTAATAAGAGAGAAAAATGGAAAGTAATATGAAGGAAAGGTCTGTTTGCTTTACCGGGCACAGAGATATAGAAGCTTGGAGGAAGTTTGAAATTAAGGAAAAGCTTTTCGAGGTTATTAAGAGCCTTATTTATAAAGGATATACCGATTTTTATGCAGGCGGTGCATATGGCTTCGATATGATGGCGGCATTAGAGGTTCTTAGGGTGAAGGAGTTAAATAATAATGTAAAGCTTCATATCATACTTCCTTATAAGAAAAATGTAAACAACTATTGTTCATATGATAAATATACCCAGAATCTGATTTTGGAAAGAGCTGACGATGTAGAATGTCTTTTTGAAAGGTATATAACAGGATGTTTTCATACCAGAAACAGAAAGATGGTTGACAGTTCAAGTGTTTGTGTTGCTTTTCTTGAGAAGTCAAGTGGAGGTACATATTTTACTGTGAATTATGCAAGAGAAAAAGGTCTTGAAATAATATTTATATAATGACTGCTGAAAAATTATGAAACGCAGACGCATAGCGGCTTACAAGCGTTTCATAATTGTTTGGGTGCAAGGGTTTTGTGTGTTTTTGCAAAAAACCTTGCACTATGAAATAAATATTTTGTTCCCAAAATATTTATTTTTGCAGACTTTATCAATGCGAACTGTGTAAAATCTTCGATTTTACACGAAAAATTTCGACACTAGTCATAATTTTTTCAAATGCGATTGAAGATCGCATTTATTCAGTGAGCATTATTTAAGGGGGAAGATGTTTGTGATAGAAACAGGAACTATGGGAGTATATAAAGTAACTGTAAGTTCCCAAAATACAGCAAAGACTATGGGGAGTGGCTCTTTAGAAGTATTTGCAACACCGGCGCTTGTTGCTGTGCTTGAAGCTGCAGCTGTCGTAGCTGTTGACGGTAGGATTGATGAGAACTGTACAACAGTTGGTTGTGGGATATCTATTACACACTCCGCACCGAGCATAATAGGTTCTGAAATAACTGCTACTGCAACTGTTAAAGAAGCAACAGAGAGAAAAATTGTATTTTCTGTAACAGCGAGTGATGAGGCGGGTGTAATAGGTGAAGGCGAACATACACGCGTTATTGTGGACAAAGAAAAATTTACAGCAAAAGCGAATGTCAGGAGGAATAGATATGTTAAGTGATATTGAAATTGCCCAGGGCGCAAAAATGCTTCCTATAAAGGAGATTGCGGCAGGAATTGGTATTGCAGAAGAGGATATTGAGCAGTACGGCAGATTTAAGGCAAAGATGTCAGAAAAGGTGTTAGAAGATGCGAAAGCTATGCCTGACGGAAAGCTGATTCTTGTAACTGCAATAAACCCTACACCTGCCGGAGAAGGAAAGACAACTACAACAGTTGGTCTTGGTGATGCGTTCAAGAGATTAGGCAAAAAATGTGTTCTTGCACTTCGTGAGCCGTCTTTGGGTCCTGTTATGGGAGTAAAAGGCGGTGCAGCAGGCGGTGGTTATGCTCAGGTAGTTCCTATGGAAGATATCAATTTGCATTTTACAGGAGATATGCACGCTATTACTGCTGCCAATAATCTTCTCTCTGCAATGATTGATAACCATATCCATCAGGGAAACAGCCTTAATATTGATATTTCTAACATCGTATGGAAACGTGTGCTTGATATGAATGACAGAGCGCTTCGTGAAGTAGTAGTTGCGCTTGGCGGTAAGATAAACGGCAAACCCCGTGAAGAAGGATTTATGATAACCGTTGCGTCTGAAATTATGGCAATACTCTGTCTTGCGGACGGACTTGAGGACCTTAAAAAGAGACTCGGAAATATTATCATTGGTTACAACCTTGACGGTGAGCCGGTATTTGCAAAGGACCTTAATGCTGAGGGAGCGATGTGTGCATTATTAAAAGATGCAATTAAGCCTAACCTTGTGCAGACTCTTGAGAATACCCCATGCTTCATCCACGGCGGTCCGTTTGCTAATATTGCTCACGGCTGTAACAGTATTACGGCAACACGTCTTGCGTTAAAGCTTTCTGATTATACAGTAACAGAGGCAGGATTTGGCGCTGATTTGGGTGCGGAGAAATTCCTTGATATAAAGTGCCGTTTTGCAGGATTGAAACCGGATGCTATAGTTGTAGTTGCAACTGTTCGTGCGCTTAAGTATAATGGCGGTGTTGCAAAAGCAGACCTTAAGGCAGAAAATGTTTTGGCTGTTGAAAAGGGTGTTGTAAACCTTAAAAAGCACATTGAGAATATGCAGAGCTATGGCGTGCCTGTAATAGTTGCGCTTAACCGTTTTGATACAGATACAGATGCAGAGCTTGATGCAGTAAGAAAAGCTTGTGCAGAGTACAATGTAGAAGTATCGCTATCTGAAGTGTTTGCAAAGGGTGGCGAAGGTGGTATAGACCTTGCAGAAAAGCTTATCAAAATGATGGATGAGCAAAAATCAGAGTTCAAGGTGCTTTACGATGATAAGCTTCCTATTAAGGATAAGATTGAAACGATTGTAAAGAATATCTATGGAGGAAAGGGCGTTATTTACTCAAAGAAGGCGGAAAAGGAAATTGCAGCTCTTGAGAAATTCGGACTCGATAAAAAGCCGGTATGTATAGCAAAGACACAGTATTCTCTGTCTGATGACCCGACGCTTTTAGGCAGACCTGAGGGTTTTGATGTTACAGTATCAAAGGTAAGAGTATCTAACGGCGCAGGCTTTGTTGTTGTTGAAACGGGGGATATTATGGTAATGCCCGGACTTCCGAAGATTCCGGCGGCGGAGAAGATAGATATTGACTCAAAAGGTAAGATTACGGGGTTATTCTGATGGTTTATAAATCGAACAGTCCGTCTGAGACGGCAAAGATTGCATCAACACTTGCAAAAAAGCTTAAAAGAGGCAATGTGGTATGCCTTAATGGTGAGCTTGGTGTGGGAAAGACTGCGTTTACCAAAGGTCTTTGTGAGGCTTTAGGAGTAACTGAGCATGTAACAAGTCCGACGTATACTATTATAAATCGTTATGAGGCAGAGGTTCCTGTATTTCATATTGATGCTTACAGAATAGATGACAGCGATGAAATGTATGAAATTGGCTTTGAAGACTGTCTTACAGAGGGGATTTCGGTTATAGAGTGGTCAGTTATGATAGAAGACCTTCTGCCCGAAAATCGTATTGAAATAGAGATACGTCGAGATATTAACGTACACGAGGATTATCGTGAAATAAATATAAAGGAGCAGAAGGCGTAATGCGTATTCTTGCGGTTGATACGTCCTCGGCGGTTGCAACGGCTGCGGTTTTGGAGGACGAAAAGCTTATTTCCGAGGAAATAGTTAATAATAAGCTTACCCATTCACAGACGATAATGCCGATGATTAAATCTGTGTTGGAAAAGAGCGAACTTTCGGCAGATGATATAGATGTGTTTGCGGCGGTTACAGGCCCCGGCTCATTCACAGGACTAAGAATAGGTGTATCTGCGGTAAAGGCACTTGCCCATGCGACTGGAAAACCATGCGTTGCTGTTTCGACGCTTGAAGCAATGGCATATAACTTTGTGTTTTCGGATAAATTGATTTGTCCTATTATGGATGCAAGGCGCGGTGAGGTATATAATGCAGTATACCGTTTCAATGACGGTGTTATAGAGGAAGTAATAGGAGCAAGAGCTGTTACGTTGGAGGAGTGCTGTGCTGATATTAAAGAACTCGGTGAAAAGACTGTGTTTCTCGGAGACGGAGTGCCTGTTTTCGAAGAAAGAATTAGAGAAATTCTTGGTGAACTTGCACTTTTAGCACCTCCCAACTTAAACGCGCAGATGGCGGCTTCTGCCGCTGTTGCAGCAAAACACAAGGACGTAGTTGAATATACACGTCTTGCGCCTGTATATCTTCGTAAATCACAGGCAGAGAGGGAAAGAGAAAGCAGAAAAGGGGAATAATTATGATAGCAATTGGAAGCGACCACGGCGGTTTTGAACTAAAAACACATATTATGGAATATCTTAAAAATCAGGGATTAGAACTGTTTGATTTTGGTACATACTCGGAGGATAGCTGCGATTATCCCGATATTGCCGAAAAGGTTGCCAATGCTGTGGCAGACGGCGAATGTGAAAAAGGTATACTTATTTGCGGTACAGGTATTGGCATATCAATTGCTGCAAATAAAGTGAAAGGTATTCGTGCAGCACTTTGCGGCGATGTATATTCTGCAAAAATGACCAGAAAACATAATGATGCTAATATATTGTGTATGGGCGGCAGAGTAACAGGCAGAGAGCTTGCTTTTATGATATGTGATACTTTCCTTTCAGAAGAATTCGAAGGTGGAAGACACCAGAACAGAATTGATAAAATACACAAGTTGGAAGATTAACAAAGTAAACGAGCTGTAAAATTACAGCTCGTTTTTTGTGTTATCATTCAAATGTAAAAGGTCTTTAATAACTTCGCCGGCTATCATAAGGCCTGCTACCGATGGGACAAAGGATATGCTTGCAGGAATTGGCTTTTTACCGTCTGATGGATGGGAACTGTTAGTGTGCGGATTTTCGTCTGAAAACAGAACCTTTAAGTTGGTTATTCCTCGAGCTTTTAATTCCCGTCTCATTACACGTGCCAAAGGACAAACAGTGGTCTTTTTTATGTCGCAAATCCTGAACTTTGACGAATCAAGCTTGTTTCCGGTTCCCATAGAGGAAATGATAGGTATATCTAATGCTTTTGCGTTTGATATAAGGGCAAGCTTGGCAGAAACAGTGTCGATAGCATCAACTACATAGTCAACACCGGAAATATCAACATCATCTTCTGTTAAATAGAATACATTTTTTGTTTCTACAATGCAAGCGGGATTGATGTCCATAATACGTTCTTTCATAACTTCCGTCTTAGGTTTACCAATCGTGGAATGAAGTGCAATGATTTGTCTGTTTATATTTGATTTGGAAACGGTATCATTGTCAACCAATAACAGCTTTCCGATACCACATCTGGCAAGCGCTTCGACTGTATATGAGCCTACACCGCCTATTCCAAAAACAGCAACAGAGCTGTTTCTTAAAATTTCAAGACCATCTTTTCCGATTAATAGCTCGGTTCTTGAAAATTCTTCCATATGTCCCACATCCTTTGCGATTTGTACAAGAGTACGAGATTTTTTTGGTTATATTTTTTTGATAAAACTATTGAATTTAGGTTATATAAATGTTACAATATAAACATAGCAAGACTGCTTTTAGTCTTTGTTAAAAAAATCAGAGGTCTAATTTCTGAGCTTTCGGCAGAAATCAGGTCTCTGTTTTTTTGTTTATTCTTCGTTGGATTCGGCATCAGGAATGATTTTGGCAACTTTTGCAACTTCAATTCTGTGGTCTTCTATTTTTAGTACCTTTATTGAGAGGTTGTAAGCTTCCAAAGAGGGAGTAGTACCATCTTCGGGAATTGTACCTAGCTCGCCTAATATCATGCCGGCAAATGTGTTGTATTCTTCGACAGGAAGCTCAACACCAAGAACTTCCGATACTGTATCAATATCACAAGAACCAAGAATTCTCCATGTATTATCATCGATTTGGACTATGTCGTCAACGTCTTCGTCATCTTCTGAAGAAAGATTTCCGACAATCTCTTCAAGCAGGTCGGAGATTGTAATAATACCGCCTAATCCACCATATTCGTCAAGAACTACTGCAAAATGAGTTTTGTTCTTTTGCATCTGTCTGAATAATTCGTCTGCCTTGATTGACTCAGGTACAAAGAACGGGGTTTTCATAAGAGCTGTTACATCTTTGCTGTCCGTCCTCAGCATACGATAAAAGTCTTTGCTGGAAATTATTCCTATAATATTATCAACGCTTTCATCACAAACAGGATAAACGGTATGATTAGTTTCAAGCATTATCTTGTCCCACTCATCAATACTGTCCTCAATCCATAGAAATTCAACATCTGTACGGTGTGTCATTATGTCTTTAGCTGGTGTATCGTCAAACTCGAAAATGTTGTTAATCATTTCCTTTTCTTCCGGGTCAATTGCACCGCTTGAGCTTCCGATATCTACCATCATAAGAATTTCTTCTTCAGTAACCTCGTCCTCTTTGTTTGGGTTAACTCCCATTATACGTAAAAGTATATTAGATACTGATGTGAGAATCAAAACAATGGGTGAGAGCACTAACACAGAAAATTTAAGTAAAGTATAGCTCTTTAATGCGTGCTTTTCGGCGTTATGTTTTGCGAATATTCCGGGTGTGTAAATACCAAAAATAAGTACAAGAACATCTGCCAAAAGAACCGACAGAACGCTTGATAATACCGGCTTACCTTCAATTGTAAAGTGAAAGAAGCCGTAAACAAATGCTGAAAGAGATGTTATAAGTAACAAGTTTATCAGCTGTGTTGTTGCGTGTATATGCTGCTTGTTGTCGCAAAGCCAAGAGATAATCTTCGATGTTTTTTCGTTGTTATCTGTAAGCTTTAGCATACGTGCCTCGTTTGCTTCGTCAGCAGCCTTTTGAGCAGCGCGATACACTGCAATCAAAGCAAGCAAAGCAAGCGAGATAAATAATCGAGACGGAAGCGAGTCCAAAACCATCATCCTTTCAATGTAAATATTATTTAATAAATTCTAACAGATAATATTGTTTTTGTCAACCTCATCTGTAAAAAGGTGTCTTTTTTGCTGCTCTTAGAAGCATATTTCCTGCCGGTAACTGTTCTATTTCGTTTTCTGACAGTATCTTAAGAGCTATAACAGAAGCAAAGTACACTATTATTGCTATAAAAATTGCAATCAACAGAGAAACTATATTTATTGCAGTAATTCTGTAAAGTACAGTATAAACCATTATTGCAGAAATTGCCATAATGATTGATGCTGTTACAGGCTTGGAGATATATTTAATAACCGGTAATTTTACCGGCACACTCTTTCTCAAAACGGTAAAGCCGTACGAGAAGGATATTATCTGACAAACAATTGAGCCTATTGGTGCGCCAAAGATGTTGATTTGCGGTATTCTTATAAGAATTACATTAAGAATAAACTTTACGATACATCCGATAAATAGTCCTGTTGCAGGAGCATAAACCTTTCCGCAACCCTGAAGTGAGCCTGATATAGTCTGATTGAGCGCAATAAATATCAATGCTATTGAGGATAGTATCAACAGCTGATAACCGTCAGGTGCTTCGGGGTAAAGAAGCTTAAATATTGGCTCTGCAAGAGTAATATATCCCACAGCACACGGTAGTATAATCAGTATTGATATAAGCAGGGAAAGTGAAACCTTTTCGCTTGCTTCCTTTGTATTTCCGACTGCCAATGCACCTGAAAGACTCGGTACAAGCACAGTCGCAAAAGCAATATTAAGTGCAATAGGAAGATTAAGGAGGGTATCACTTTTGCCTAGCATACCACTAAGCCTTCCTGCCTCAATTTCCAACTGCTTGAAAGTCGGATTTGATATTGCGGCAACATCTCCGTGCGCCGGAATATAGTCGGCAAAGGCGGCGTATATTCCTCGTGTTATTGTTGCTGTATCAACAATTCTATTGATAGCTGCAATTATAGAACCAAGTGAAATGGGTATTGAAATCAGAAGAATTGATTTGCATACCGAAAAGAAGGTTCCTTCGATTGTCTTACAGGAGTCTTCGTTTTGTGCCGAGAATATGGCATTTTTACGTCTTTGATAGAATATAAACAGATATAGAAGACTGAAAACAGTCGCAATCGAGGTTGCAAAGTTAGCACCTGCTGCAAGGATTTGTGCTTTTTGGTGGATTCCTTCTTCCGTTTGCGGAACAACGACTGCAGCAGCCAGTGCCGCAACAATTCCTATTGTAAACAAGCACTTAAAAACTTGTTCAAGAATTTGAGAATTAGAAGAAGCCTTCATATTCTTCATTCCGTTAAAATAACCTCTTATTACTGAGGAAACACATACGAACAGAATAGATGGTGAAAGAGCTACTAACACATACTTAGCACCGGGAAGGAGTAATAATTCGTTTGCAATCCAGTCGGCACCAAACAGAATAAGACAGGTGCACACCAATCCGACAAATGAGAATAAAACTAAAGCCGTTCTGAAAATACGGTGAGCACCATTTCGGTCGCCTAAAGCAATTCTTTCTGCTGTCATTTTAGAAATTGCGTTCGGGATTCCGACAGAAGAAAGAGCAAGTAATAAGGTATATATATTAAAGCCGGCTGAATAATAGCCGTTTGCAAGGTCTCCAAAGCCATCTATTCTGAAAAGAAAAATTCTGTAAAATAAACCCAGCAACTTGACGGCAAACTGGGCGAATAGAATTATGGCAACATTATTCATAAAGGTTTGTTTATTTTCTTTAGTCAAAATTTACCGCCTCCAACTATAATATTATATACCTATTTTATATACATATCAAGTGAAATGAAAAAATTTTAACAGAAACTTAATATAATATGAGTATATAAATGTCAACATAGGTTTTACATTAGTGCATTGAAATTGGTTTATGTAAAAGATATAATATTATTAGATTCATTATGGGGGGGAATTATGGACATTTTTTCTGTTATTTCGTTATTTGGAGGACTTGCATTCTTTCTTTACGGAATGAATTTGATGGGTAACGGGCTTGAGAAAATGGCAGGCGGAAAGCTGGAACGTGTGTTGGAAGGCTTGACTGCTAACAGGCTTGCTGCTGTTACACTTGGACTTGGAATAACAGCGATAATCCAATCGTCTTCTGCAACAACGGTTATGGTGGTAGGCTTTGTAAACTCCGGAATAATGAAGCTATCGCAGGCAATCGGTGTGATTATGGGTGCCAATATCGGTAATTTGAGTGAAGAAAATTCGGAAAATGTAACACTATTACTGCAGTCTATCGGTAATTTTGAAAGAATATCAGACCACTGTTCGAACCTTGCGATTGAAATTATACAGTATGATGATGGCGGTGTAAATGAGTTTGCACACGAAATAAAACTAAAGGGAAAACAGCTTACTAATCTGTATTCTGATTACAGTAAAAAATATGCTCTACCAAAGCATTTTTAATTGTTGAATATGGGATGTAAAGAAAAGAGAAAGGTGATGCGGATTATCGTATCACCTTTCTCTTGTGTAGAAATAACCATCGGATTACCGATGGTTATAATAATTCTATTAAAGAACGAGAGATGGGGGAGAATAGATTCTTGCAGCGTATTCGCTGTCAAGAGAGTACAAGCCTTTGGAATCGTTTCCGAAAAGCTCCATCTTCTTAATCATATCGTCAGCATTCTTTTCCTCTTCAAGCTGCTCTTTTACGAACCAGTCCAAAAACTGCATCGTTCTGAAATCCTTAACATCATATGCCGCAGCATAAATGTCATTTATAAGACTTGTTACATACTGCTCATGCTCAAATCCGAACTTTAATGGGGTCCATCAGAACATTTAATTTCTTATCAGGCTTTGCAACTGCATCTAAAGTTACACTCTCGCCGTTGTTCTGCAGATATTTAAGAAACAGCATTGCGTGGTCTCTTTCTTCCTGAGCCTGAATCATATACCAGTTTGCGAAACCGTCAAGCCCTTGTGCCTCATAGAAAATCGAGAAATCAAGGTATAAATAAGCTGAATAAAGCTCTTTGTTTACCTGTTCGTTTATAAGATTTGCTACCTTTTTGTCTAACATAAAAAATCTCCATTCTGCCGCTAAAGCGTCAGCACAAATAGCAATGAAAGTGCAGACCTGCGGCTATTTTTTTTGGTATACTGTAATCGAGGAAAAATATACTACAAAGCACGACGAGGTGAGTTGTAGAGGAGCTTTCCGAAAACAGTATAAAAATCAGTGTTAGAATCATCTTTCAAGCACAAAAATGATTCTTACAGCTATCTACAGTATACTTTAAACAGGGGGAAGTTTGGAATCCCTGCGACCTTTTCAAAATCGATATGCCAGATACACTTAAAGCAAAACAAGAAGAAAGGGCTATTAAGCAATCTGTAAAATTCCTCGAAAAACGAGGCTACTTGGTAAGTTAGCTGTATTTTTATTTCTGCCTTGTAAAAACTCTTTTGCAGGGTTTATTTGTTATGGGAATTTTTCTTTATTTATTGTTTTTAATTCTTTCACGTTATCACCTCATTTGCTTAGAGGCGGTTTTAATAAACCGCCTCTAATATTTTTAATTAGAAATATCTCTATCCTAATTTGGTTGATCGCAGCAAACTTTTATTAATCAAGGCGTAGACATAATTCTTATTAACTTTAAGTAGTCCTGATACTTCCTTTATAGTATACACTAAATCTTCGTTTTTGTCAATGATTCGAGTGCTTTCTTGCGGCATTTATTTTTACCTCCTCATACTTTAATATGCTATAGTAAAAATAATGGCTAATTCTTTCCTAAGTTTTTTCAATGCACTGTTCTTTTGCACATATAAGCTATTCATATTTGTATCCAATAAAAAAGCTATCTCTAATAGCGTGATATCATTTAAAACATTTAATTTGTACCGTTCAATATAACCACAGAAAAATTGAAGATATACATTTTCCTGAATTTGAAATGCAACTTCTTCATCAGAATAACCGTATTCAGCTTGTATAATACATGCTCCGAGTGCAGGGCGAAGTGGTTTTGCAACATTTCCCTTGCGGTTTGCAAAAAGCTTTGCATAACGTTGTCCTATTTCATCCCAGGGAATTAATTCAGCTTTTTTAACCCAATAATTATCAGGATTAAGTTTCATCCCAACAGGCGTATTGAAATCTGTAAGGCTTATTTTTTTGCTTCTATATTTATACATATTTACAGCTCTAATAAAACAAAAGTGCAAGGGGAAATGCCGAAATCGGCAAAAACCCTTGCACTTTTGTTTTATGTGCAGAACGAAAAATTCGTCTTTCCGGACCGGCGCTCGGCAGGCACAAGAAAGACGAAATACGTGATAAAAAGCAAGATTACATTGATGAATTGGAACGGGTAGAGGTTGAACGTAAATTTAGCCTCGCTAAACGCAAATGCGGAATTGGACTTATTGTTACAAGATTGAAAGAAACAACTTGCCACTGCATTGCTATGTCCGTATTACTGCTGAACCTTCGAAAAATCGGTAAGGTTCTTTTTACGATTTTCTCATGGTTTCAAAAACTGTTAAAATTTTATAATGTTTCGAGAATGGCAATTATTCAGCAGGCACTAATTATATATGTATCATAAAATTATAAACAGAATAAATTAAGATGCAAATTTTATAAAAATATATGTTTTGCTATGAGAAATGGATACATCGACACCCCTCAAACCCTTGCAGGACAAGGCTTTGCAGACTTGAGTTGGCATTACCGATGCCAGTTGTGTATTTTGGGAGGCTTAAAAATGCCAACTGATGCCAACTACAGAGATAAATTTGACTATTTATTGAAATTTCGACACTTCATCCAATGTGGCATCGATAAATTAAAAACAAGAATGCCAAAAACCCCTCAACAGTAGGCATTACCTATTGTCAAGGGGTTTATAAAACATTGAGAACTCAACTTAGAAGTATCTTTTTAATAAGCCCTCTAAACCTCTGCCGTGGCGAGCTTCGTCTCTTGCCATCTCGTGAACTGTGTCATGAATAGCATCAAGACCGTTCTTCTTAGCGCAAACAGCAAGGTCAAACTTACCCTTTGTAGCACCGTATTCGCAGTCAACTCTCCATCTGAGGTTATCCTTTGTTGTAGCCTTCATATTCGGCTCTAAATCCTCACCTAAAAGCTCTGCAAACTTAGCAGCATGCTCTGCCTCTTCGTAAGCAGCCTTCTCCCAGTAAAGACCGATTTCCGGATATCCTTCTCTGTGAGCAATTCTTGCCATGCACAGATACATACCTACTTCAGCGCACTCGCCGTTGAAGTTAGCCATAAGCTGGTCAAAGATAAACTTCTTATCTTCATCGCTGATGTCAGGGTTGTTCTTTACAGTCTTGCCGTAAACACCATACTCGTGCTCAGCTGCCAAAGCTGCGCCTTCTTCCATAACTGTGAACTTAGCACCGGGAACACCGCAAAGTGGGCATTTCTCAGGTGCAGAATCACCCTCGTGAACATAACCGCAAACAGGACATACATACTTTTTCATAATTTTTTCCTCCCAAATTTAATTTACTTTTTTATGAGCATAGCTCCAGTTTACAATTTTTGCATTTGCCGAAGAACACCAGTTGGTGATGCTCGGAAGAGAATCCGTCGGGGAGTACCTCGCCAAATTGCAGTGGAGGCATATCAAGGTCGATAACCTTTCTGCAAGAGTCGCAGAAGAAATGGTAATGGTCGCTGGTGTCTGCATCGTAGTGGTCAAAGCCGTCGCCAACATCAATTTTAATAACCAATCCCTGTTCTTCAAAAAACTTCAAGTTTCTGTAAATGGTCGCCAGACCGATGTTTGGAAACTCCTTTTTCAGTTCAGAGAACAGCCAGTCAGCTGTCGGATGCAGCTTCGTTGACCGAAGAAGAGCCAGAATCGCCTCTCTTTGCCTTGAGTGCCGTGATTGATTTAACATCACATCACCTCCTCAGTTGATATAAATGATAATCATTATCATTTATGTTTTAATTATAACATATATTTTTCGCTTGTCAATACTTTTTTTGAAAAAAATTAGTAAAATTTTCTTACAATATTATATTATAAAATACATGCCTGAAATAACAAAAAAATT
>JAHAZB010000111.1 GCA_018384175.1 Eubacteriales bacterium | reverse complement strand
ATGTCAACAAAAAAAGATAAATTCTTGTATCAAGAATTTATCTTTTTAGTAAAAATTATAATGTACCAAACAATCTGTCGCCCGCATCGCCGAGTCCAGGCAGGATATATCCATTTTCGTTTAGTTTTTCATCAAGAGAAGCAACATAAATATCAACATCAGGGTGTGCATCCTGAACAGTTTTCACTCCTTCAGGTGCAGCTATAATGCACATCAGTTTAATCTTTTTTGCGCCTCTCTTTTTCACAACATCAATAGCAGCAGCCGAACTACCACCGGTTGCAAGCATAGGGTCAAGAACAAGCACTTGTCTTTCTTCTATGTCTGTCGGCAATTTGCAGTAATACTCAACCGGCTGTAATGTATCGTGATCGCGATAAAGACCAACATGCCCTACCTTTGCTGCAGGAATAAGGCTCATAAGTGCCTCTACCATACCAAGACCAGCTCTGAGAATAGGAACTAATGCAACCTGTTTTTCTACTACCTGTCCTTTAGTTTTTACAAGTGGTGTTTCGACCTCAACCTCAGTTAAAGTCAAATCCTTAGTCGCCTCATATCCCATAAGGAGAGCAATCTCGTTTACAAGCTCTCTGAATTCCTTTACAGTAGTTTCCTTATTTCTTAAAATTGAAACCTTATGTTTTATAAGCGGATGCTCCATAACAAACAAATTACTCATATTATTCACCTTCAAACCTTAAAATTTACACCGTTACCGTCTTCTTCTGTTTTGAATTCATAATCCTTTCCCGGAAGAAAAGCATTTATGATTATACCGAGAACAGCCGCAACCGCAAGACCTGTAAGGGTAATTTCAGCGCCTGCAACGGCAAACTTAATACCACCGATTGAATTAAAGCCAAGTGCTGTAACAAGAATAGTAGCCGCTATAATAACATTTCTGCTCTTAGAAAGGTCCACTCTGTTTTCAACAAGGTTTCTTGTTCCTACCGCAGAAATCATTCCATATAGCATCAACGAAATACCACCTATTACAGCCGTTGGAATAAGACTTATAAATGCCGCAACCTTCGGTGAGAAGGAAAGAACCGCTGCAAGATAAGCTGCAATTCTGATTACTCTCGGGTCATAAACCTTTGTAAGTGCAAGAACACCAGTATTTTCACCATAAGTAGTATTGGCAGGACCACCAAACAAAGCTGACATAGATGTTGCAAGACCATCACCGAGAAGTGTTCTGTGAAGTCCGGGGTTTGCTATAAAATTCTTGCCAACAGTAGAGCTTAGCGCTGATATATCACCTATATGCTCCATCATTGCCGCAATAGCAATAGGCATAATAGCAATTACAGATGTAATTGCTTTTGAAATATCGGTAACAGCAAATACAGTCCGGCTCATATTTATCGGAAAACCTATCCATGCCGCATCTTTAAGATTCTGGATTTTCTGCGGGTCGAATACCTCAATACCGCAAAGCTCAAATATTACAGACACAATCAATGACACGATAATACCTATCAGAATAGGAATTATCTTTATCATACCCTTACCGAAAATATTACATACAACAATTGTACCAAAGGCTATTACAGCAATCAACCAGTTTGTCTGGCAATTTGAAATAGCTGACGGTGCCAGAATTAGACCGATAGCAATGATTATCGGGCCAGTAACTACCGGTGGGAAATACTTCATAACATTCTTAACATCAAATAGTTTGAACAAAAGCGCAACTACAAGATACAACAATCCCGCAAAAACTACGCCGAGCGATGCATAAGGAAGCATCTCGGCATTTGGCGCTCCATCAATTAAAGGCGCAACTGCGGCATATCCACCCAAAAATGCAAATGATGAACCTAAAAACGCCGGAACCTTACCTCCGGTAATCAAGTGGAACAATAATGTTCCCAATCCTGCCATCAACAGTGTTGTCGACACATCAAGTCCCGTCAGAAGCGGAACAAGCACCGTAGCACCAAACATGGCAAACATATGCTGAACCCCAAGCACAAAATCTTTTCCTGTAACTTTTTTCAAAAGATACACTCCCCTTCTAAAGTATTATATAGATTATATATTATAATTCGAGTTTTGTCTACTAATTTATGTATTTTTTTCACAAAAAAAGTCCTATCAGAAATTGATAGGACTTCTCCATTATAGAAAATTATTACTTTCTATAAAATCACCAAGCACCTTTGCCATTGACCAAAAACCCAAATCTGTCGGGTGTGTTCCATCAACTGTTCCATCATTCATTTATTAAACAATAATTATACACAGCCCTGTGCCTTCATAGCCTCAGCAACCTTCAAGAAGCCTGCAATGTTTGCACCGGCAACAAGGTCATCACCAAGACCATACTCATTAGCAGCCTTTACTGATGCGCTAAAGATATTCTTCATGATACCCTTAAGCTTCTCATCAACTTCCTCTGCAGTCCAGCTATAACGCATAGAGTTCTGGCTCATTTCAAGACCTGATACTGCAACACCACCGGCATTAACAGCCTTTGACGGAGCAACAATAACATTCTTTGACTTAAGGAATGCAACAGCTTCGTTCGTTGTAGGCATATTTGAAACCTCAACATAGTACTTAACACCGTTAGCAACAATCTTTTCAGCCTCAGCCATATCAACCTCGTTCTGTGTTGCACAAGGCATAATGATATCAGCCTTAACACCCCAAGGCTTCTCGCCTGCATAGAAAGGCACGCCGAACTTATCAGCATAATCCTGAACTCTGTTACGGCATGATGCACGCATTTCGAGCATATAGTTAATCTTCTCTTCTGTTGTGATGCCCTCTTCATCATAGATGTAACCATCAGGACCTGAAATTGTTACAACCTTACCACCAAGCTCTGTAACCTTTTTAACTGTACCCCATGCAACGTTACCGAAGCCTGAGATTGCAAAGGTCTTACCCTTGATATCATCACCAAAATGCTTAAGCATTTCAACTGTATAGTAAACAGCACCAAAGCCTGTCGCTTCAGGACGAATAAGAGAACCGCCGAAGCTGATACCCTTGCCTGTCAAAACGCCTGTAAACTCATTCTTAAGTCTCTTATACTGACCAAAGAGATATCCAACCTCTCTTGCACCAACACCGATATCACCGGCAGGAACGTCAAGATCAGGACCGATATGACGATAAAGCTCTGTCATAAAGCTCTGGCAGAAACGCATTACTTCGTTATCCGACTTACCCTGCGGGTCGAAGTCAGAGCCACCCTTACCGCCACCCATAGGAAGTGATGTAAGACTGTTCTTAAATGTCTGCTCAAATCCAAGGAACTTTATAATACCGGAATATACGTTTGGAGCAAATCTCAAACCACCCTTATAAGGACCGATTGCAGAGTTAAACTGCACACGGAAACCTCTGTTTACCTGCACCTTGCCATTGTCATCAACCCAAGGTACACGGAATGTAATCTGTCTTTCCGGTTCTACCATTCTCTCTATAACACCTGCATCAACAAGGTCAGGACGGCAATCAACTACCGGTTCAATGCTTTCCAATACCTCTGTAACAGTCTGAATAAATTCAGGCTCGCCAGCGTTACGTTTCTTAACCGTTTCAAGCACGCTGTTAAGATACTCGTTTTTCATATACAAACACCTCCAAAATTTCAGCTTTCGAAAAAAAACAAAAACTAGAATAATTATACACTTACATATATAAAAAATCAAGATTTTTTTATAAGTTTTTTCAAAACAACAGTCATATTAGTGCAACTGTTACTAAAACAAGACTTATGATAGCGTGATTTTACAAAATTTTAAAAAATCTGCCCCTGCACTTCAAAGCAGGAACAGATTTAATAATTGTTTAGTTTAGTACATATACGTTTGCACTTCTTCTTCCGAATTGAATACACTCGCCTCTTGTGTTATAGCACAAATCAATTTTATTACCTTTGATAGCACCGCCGGTATCTGCTGCAATTGCATAACCATATGTCCATGATGCACCGTCATCGGTAGATTCGATGTAAAGCTTTGTGCCAAGCGGAATAACTTTCGGATCAACCGCTACTACTCCAAACTGAGCTCTAATGCCGCTTGCCGTAATACCTCTTCCGTCTCCACCACAATTGAACGGTTCATATGCTGTCGCTTTAACCGTAATCTTCTTTTTGTAAGTAAAGCCTTTATGAGTATTTACCTTCGGTTTTGTGCCTACTGCAACAATCTTCTCTGTTGCAGGAGTTATAATGTTTTCCCTTACTTCCTTATCGGAAACCATTACTCCATCATGATAAACAGTCGTGGTGATTACTTCCTTAACACCGTCTGCTCCTTCCTGACGTACAGCAGTTTCGCCAGCATAAAGGTTATTATCCTCTACTTTGACAACCGAAAACGGAATTCTCTCAGTTGTTACACTTTCTTCTTTCGTAACACGTACAATCTTTATTGTATCACCCTCTTTAAGATTACCATTCAAAGACGGTGTTACAATATCTGCAGGGTTAACTTCAATGCCTGCCGCCATAAGAAAATCAGAAACTTTCTTATTCGTTGTAGTAGTTGTTACGTACATACCATCATACTCAATGTTAACGATTCTTCCCTTTCTGATGATAACATTGCATCTGTCAGAAATAGCCTCATCAAGCGCAGGTTTTACAGAATCTTTTTCCGAAAGAACTATGTCCTGTTCCTTCAACAAACCTTCTACTGTTGACTGCCTTGTAGAAACCGTTTCAACCATATCCACACCGGAGAAGTCATCAAACACCATAATGTTGACACTTTTACGTTGTGAATCATACATTGCACCCATCAATACTGTGCTGAGCATCGAAACAACAAGCACGAGTAAAATAGTTTTTTTGCGAGTGTTTTTCAGTGAAGCAGTGCATGTCTTCATTGAAAACATACTTCCAACCTCCAATCCTATACAAGTGCTATTATACTATACAATTATTCAAATGTCAAGAATTTTATTACGAATTTGTTACATATTTTATTATTTTTACATCAATTCGCAATAATTTCTTTATTATTTTTGAGTGTTTTTGCTAATATTTTTTAACAATTTAACAACGGTTATAATTTCAAAATCCGCATCACAGAGCCATTTACTTAAATATTATTGGTATAATATTCTACTTTTTTACCAATAATATAACTGTAACAAAACATCACAAAAATATTACAACAAGGAGAATTGAATTTTTATGAAAAAAACCCAAAAAAGTGCATTTATCATTAACGAATGTAAATCTCCGTACATCTCACAAGCAATCTTTATTTTGAAGGACGGGTTTTCTCCGAACCATTACGGAGTAATCGCTGATGCAGAAAGAATTGTTGCATCTTATATGTCAAATTCAGAAAGAAAGATTTCCTCAAAAAAAGAAAAGCTATCACCAATGTTAATTTCTGTTATAACCGCTCTTATCACAGTAACCATATGTTCAGCAATATTTATTATGATATCAAAATAGGACGGCAAAATTGCCGTCCTATATATTTTAGTTTTCACAATATATTACCGTAAGGTCCGGATGCAGTTGTAATACTGACGCAGGAATCTTGGGAGTTATCGGTCCAAAGAAGGATTTTTCAACAATATCCTTTTTATTCTTTCCATTTGCTATCAACAAAACCTTTTTTGCCTGCATAATAGACATAATACCCATCGTGATAGCTTTTGTCGGGACCTCGTCTTTTGATGCAAAAAATCTGGCATTTGCCTCAATTGTTGACGGGTCAAGAGATACTAGATGTGTTTCCTTGGTAAAAAACTCGTCAGGCTCATTAAATCCGATATGACCGTCATGACCAATACCCAAAAGCTGAATATCAATTCCACCAAGCTTCTCAATCAAAGCATCATATCTTTCCCCTTCTGCTTTGATGTCAGCGGCGCATCCGTCAGGAACATATGTTTTAGACCTGTCTATATTGATTTTCGAAAACAAGTTTTTATCCATAAAATAACGGTAGCTTTGTTCGTTATCAGGTGAAAGACCTACATATTCATCAAGATTTACCGATGTTACCGCAGAAAAATCCACATCTCCAGCTTTACAAAGTTTCGCCAGCTTTTCATACGTACCAAGTGGCGATGAGCCTGTCGCCAGCCCCAAAACCGAGCAAGGCTTCATGATTACCTGTGCTGCGATAATATTAGCTGCCTTGCGACTAAGTTCATCATAACTACTTACCTCAATATAATTCATATTTTACCTACTCTCTCTTTTTACAACATTATCCTGACTTTTTACGATACAGCCTGAAGGAAAAACACCTCTTAAGGCATTAAGCGGATACACAGACGTATTCTTGCCTATTACGGTACCCGGATTAAGAACGCAACCACAACCGACATCCGCACCATCTGCAAGAATTGCGCCGATTTTTCGCATATCTGTTTCATAATCTTCATCTGCGTGAATTACTACTGCCTTACCGTCTGTTTTAAGGTTAGAACAAATCGAGCCTGCACCCATATGTGCCTTAAAACCAAGAACAGAATCACCGACATAGTTATAATGCGGTACCTGTACACTGTCGCACAAGACACAATTCTTAAGCTCACTCGAATTTCCTATGACACAGTTCTTTCCTGTAATTACATTCCCTCTCAAAAATGCACCAGGTCTGATTTCAGTTCCCTCTCCAATAACAGCAGGTGCCTCAATCGTAGCTGTCGGATAAATTTTAACATTCTTACCGACAAGAACTCCCTCTGAAATCATTTCATAGTCAGACAAACCTTTCGCAAGGATTTCTTTTATATACCCTTTTATTTTGGGCAATATCTCCCACGGATATTCAGAAGTTTCAAATATTTCTTTGAGGTACTCGTTTTCACAGTTGAAGAGTTCGTTTGTTTTTACCTGCTTATTCAACACTGTGTCCTCCTTCTATGACCTTGTTTATAACTCTGTCGGCATATTCTACGCATTTATCCATAGTTTCGCTTTCTATCATCACACGAATTACAGGCTCCGTTCCGCTTTGTCTTAAAAGCACCCTTCCCTTTCCTGCAATAAGCTTTTCAACTGCAGCAGTTTCCGCAAGAACTTTAGAGTCTTTCAAAACCGCCGCCTTATCCTTTACCCTGATATTCTTGATATACTGAGGATATAGCTTTACAGGTTCAGCAAGCTCTGCAAGAGAAAGCTTTGAATCGCAAATTTCCTCCGAAATCATTATCGCAGTTAAGAGTCCGTCGCCGGTTGTTGCATATTTCTTCATTATAATATGACCAGACTGTTCTCCGCCTAAAGAATAGTCATTATTCTGCATACACTCATACACAAATCTGTCGCCCACTTTGGTCTGTTCGCAAGAAATTCCTGCTTCCTTAAGACTTGCCATCAGTCCGCTGTTTGACATTACTGTTGCAACAACAGTATTTTTATTAAGCATTCCTCTAGCTTTTAATCTTTTACCAAGAATATACATCATGGCATCGCCGTCAACCACATTTCCGTTTTCATCAACAGCTATACAACGGTCGCAATCGCCGTCAAAAGCAAACCCTACATCAAGATGTTCTTCCTTGACAAGTCTGCATAGATTTTCGATATGAGTTGAACCACAATCATTATTCACGTTTAGTCCATCAGGCTGCGCACCTATAACAACCGTCTTAGCACCTAATGCGCCAAATACCGATTTCGCAATCATCCACGATGCACCGTTTGCACAATCAAGACCGATTTTCATATCTTTGTAGGAGTTTGATACAAGCGAAATCAAATATCCAACATATCTGTTTCTCCCCGAAACATAATCTACAATACGTCCAATATTCTCCCTCTTTGCGAACGGAATATCATCCATATCAAGTCCAAGACTACTCATATCACCGTCAATATACGCTTCAATCAAGGCAGTAGTTCTGTCATCAAGCTTCTCGCCGTATCTGTTTATAACTTTAATTCCGTTATCATAATAAGGATTGTGTGATGCTGTAATCATAATACCGCAGTCAAATTCGTCCTGTCTTGCAACATATGAAACACTGGGAGTTGTAGTTACATGAAGCATATATGCATCAGCACCCGATGCTGTAATTCCTGCCACAATTGAATATTCAAGCATATAGCTTGAGCGTCTTGTGTCCTTGCCTATTACAATTCTTGGCTTATAGCAGGGATTATCACAACCTGCCAAAGCAGAAGAATAGTACCAGCCGAGAAATCTTCCTACTTTGTATGCCTGAACAGAAGTAAGATTTACATTTGCTTCACCACGAAAACCGTCTGTACCGAAATACTTATTACCGTCCTTTCTTTCGCGCAATACTCTTTCTATACTTACCGTATCACGAAGAAGTTCATCTGTAGAAATATTAAACAACTCACATAACTGCAACACCTTATCTATCTGAGGAATAGCCTGATCCATTTCCCACTTTGACACCGACTGACGAGATACCGATATTTTTTCGGCGAGCTGCTCCTGTGAAATATCAGCGTTCATTCTCAATTGTGCAATTTTTTCACCTATTGTCATTATTTAATCACCCATCCTTATTTTACTTTTTACATAATTCTACTAATCAATAACCAACATTTCAACCAACTAAAAGTTGAATTTTATTGCAACTTAAAGTTGCGATTTTTTATTCATAATTTAATATTAACATATCAATAGTAATATTGCAACACTTTTTTTCGCAAACTTTAGTTTCCTGTTTTTTATATAAAGCAAAAAACAAGCATATTGTAATTATATGCTTGTTTGTTATTATTATTTATAATCTCCAAGAAAATCT
>JAHAZB010000109.1 GCA_018384175.1 Eubacteriales bacterium | reverse complement strand
AAAAGGAGAAGGTCGAGGTCGAGCAGACGTCCATAGGTTTCAAGAAAGTGTACGTTTTTGACGTATCCCAGACAAGCGGCGAACCAATTCCTGAATACGTCCATGAGCTGAATGAGGCTGTCGAGGACGAACAGGTTGAAGCTGTAATTAATGCCGTCCACGATATAACAGGTCTGCCCGTGGATTTTGAGAACATAAAAAGCGGAGCAAAGGGATATTACAGCTACGGCGAGCAGCGTATAGTGATACAGGAGAACCTTAGCGGCGCACAAGCCATTAAGACTGCCATTCACGAGTGCGCTCACGCCCTGCTGCACGATCACGATAAAAAGCTCCCAACGGCGAATACTTCCCGAAGCGATACGGAAACAGCGACCGACAAGAAATCCCGAGGGCAGACCGCCTTCGGGACAGTAACTAAAGTGTTGCAAGATAAAGCGGCGTGGTCGCCGCAGTCACAGCGGACGGCGAAGCCGACCGCATATTGAGCAAAAACGGCATTTGCATTTCGGGGTTGCAATTACGGTATAATAATTATTTCGGGGTTGCAGCTCCGCATATGCCTGTTTATAGGTGAAAACTTAGGAGCCGGAGGCATAAAAATGGCATTTGACAACAAAATAAAGTTTCCGCTGTGGGTTTATCCGCAGACGATAGAAAACGTGCGTACTCATTACAAACACGACAACTGTAAGTCACAGAGTGAGTTTATAGAGAAAGCAATCGCGTTCTATATCGGTTACCTCGACGAAGAAAAGTCCGTGAACTATTTGTCGCCGCTTATAACGGAAACAGTGAAAGCTACTATCGCAGGAACAGAGCAACGGCTTTCGCGTCTGATGTTCAAGGTCGCAGTAGAACTCGGTAAAAATTCAAATATGCTCGCGGCAGTGAATGATATCGACGAAGAAACCTTGAAACAGTTACAAGCAATGTGTGTAAACGAGGTGCGCCGCATAAACGGTATCATCAGTTATGAAGATGCAGTTGAGTTCCAAAAGGAGTAAGCCGTGCCGAGATTAGTTGTGGTGAGCCGTTACCTCAAAAGCGGCAGCAGTAAGAAACTATCCAACTAAACGAAGGAACGACTTGCAATAAAGAATTCGATCTCGATCAGACATAAAAATATCTCTGTAACTATTCGGAACTACATTGTGTTCTTGTGTCGGCCGTCCAGCTAAAGCGTGGCATCTCCTAGCTGATTCGGGATTTGCTGCTAATACAGATAAGTACTTACATTTATTGTTATCAATGCACATATTATTTCCTACCTTTCTTGTCGAAAAGGGCATCCTTATATGTACATTATAACAATAGGCAAACAGCATGTCCATTAATTCGGCACGAAATCGTATATTTTGGCACGAAAAATATAAAAATCATTTTAGAGAGAAAAAGTGAGGCTATTTCAATAGATTTAAATACGATTAATCCGAATTCGGATATACTGTATCTGTAAACTGAGGTTTTTCACTGTTGATTAAGCGAATAATATATATTTTTTGTGGATATAAGGGCCTATTACATATATTCTGATATAATAGTGCAAGCAAATACAGGGGAAGTGAGCAAATGAAAAAGGATTCGGAATCACTAAGTCATAATTGCGGTTACAAATTATCCGACTTGAGAAAAACGCATAAACTAACACAGGCAGAGTTAGCTGAAAAACTTAATATTAGTAAGAGCACACTCGGTCACTATGAGCAAGGATTATCCGTTCCGCCGCCACAATTGCTTTTAAGTTTTTCTAATTTCTTTCAGATTCCTGTTGATTACCTTCTTGGTAAATGCGCCTGCACCAAAGAATATTCACGCTTATCCGATAAATTCTGCGATAATACGACTTTTGGAGACATTGTTAATAGACTCGATGAGCTTAGCATTAAAGATCGACAGCATATATTATATCTTTTAAGGATTATGAAACGAGCAAGTGATAAATAGTGTTCCTAAAGGATTTTGGGCTAAAACTGACTATCATTATTTTATAGGAGTACTATTATAATTCAAAGATATATGTTGATTTTTGAGCGGAAATGTGGTAAAATGGGGTAAACAGATTTCAGCACGACCATTATATGCATAAATATCGCCGTTATCAACTAAACTTATATTCCCAAATGAGTGTTGTTTTTCTGTCAAAGCAATGGTTGTTATAGGGGATGTTTTAATGATTAGAATTGCAATTTGCGATGACGATGAGTACACACTCGATATACTAAAAACAAAAATAGATAGAGAGTTCGCTAAATATACAGATGACTATATCATTAAATGCTATAGTAATGGTATGCTGCTACTCGATGACAATAGGCATACAGCATTTGACATTTTATTTCTCGATATTGATATGCCCAAAATAGGAGGATTTGAAATAGCTCAACAATTCAGGGACAGCTTTTTACAATGCTTTATAATTTTTATAACCAGTCATTCTAATCTTGTTTACAGAAGCTTTGACTTCCAGCCTTTTAATTTCATTCCAAAAGATCCACAAGATGATTTTAATAGTACTGTTGTATCTGTCATTGACAAACTCATGGAGCACATGAAGCAACATAAAAAAATAGTCCTTGAAAATGATGAAGAAACAGCTGTTGTTTACTACCATAATATTGTGTATATTGAAAGCAGCAAGCACTATCTTAAATACTATATTCAAAATAGGGAAATGCCCATAGTTAAGCGTGGTTCTATGAATGAAACTGAATCAGAAATATCGTCATATGGTTTTGTGAGAATACATCGAGGTTATATAGTTAATTTAAGATACATAAAATCCGTTGACAAAAAAATAGGCAAGGTTTACGTTAATTATAATGGCATCAGGAAGCCGTTAACGATGGGAGCAAGTTATAAAGAAGCCGTAGATAAAAGATTCACGTTATATCTGAGGGATACATTATGAACATACTATGGGACTTGTTTGAAATAAGTGTGAACTGTTTTCAGGGCTTTATAATGATGTATTTTCCATTTAAGTTCTTGGGTGGAAAGTATTCGGATAAGTTTTTGAAAAATCATGGTTTGCTATTTGCTGCAATGTATACATTACTAATATCGTGTCTTAACTCAATATCAGCATTTGAACACTTTCTTGCTTTTCTGTATGTAACATTGATATTCTTATTTTGTATTACTTGTTTACAGGGGAAAATCCTGCACAAACTATTTGCTTCGTTTTTTCCTGTTGTTATCGGTCTGATTATATCGGCGTTAACTTCGAGTGGCACAGCTTTTTTACTTAACAAGTCTATTAATGAAGTCTTTGTGTCGCATGATCCCCAAAGAGTCATTTCTGTACTTGTAACGCAACTTCTAATTCTATATCTTATTCTTCTTTCTTTACGAATATTTAATAAAAACCCTCATGACCCATATCAATTGAGGCATGATGAACTGGCATTGATTATAACTAATCTAATATTTAGCATAATCATTGGAGCCTTATTTGTTTTGATTTCATTTGATACAGATTCTGATAAAAGCAGACTATACACATTTATTGGGATAATGGCGCTTATAGTTATAAATATTGTTTTATTCTATTTTATAATTGATTTGGGCAAAAAGAATTCCGCTACACTTGAATACGAAAAGTTGAAAATTCAAGTGGCTTACAATGAACAATTCATTGAAAACGCCGATACCGAATACAATGTTATTCAGAAATTAAGACATGATAGCAAGGCAATGTATCAGGTGCTTAGTGATTTCTTATCTAAAGGTGAAATTGAAAAGGCACGCAAGTATCTTAGAACTATGGCAGATATCGCGGCTGAGAGAATTATATTCGTTAACACTGACAATGATTTTGCAAATTCAATCATAAACGCGAAACTAACCATAGCAAAATCGTTTGACATAAGTGCATCCTGTATGACCGTTAATTCTTTTACGGGAATTGACGATATTGATCTTTGTAGATTGCTTTCAAATATGCTTGATAATGCTATTACAGCTACTTCGGAAATAAAGAGCACTGACAAAAGAATCTCAGTTAACATTTCAGAAGACATTGGCACTTATACATTCTTGGTTCGCAATACAATAGAAGAATCTGTTTTGACTAATAATCCTCAGCTTTTATCGACAAAGAAAAATAAAGAAATTAGCGGCTTAGGTACAAGCATTATCAGAGATATCGCTGATAAATATAATGGCAGATGTGATTTTTATGAAAAAGGAAATGAATTTTGCTGTTCTGTAATTCTTAATACGGAAGTATAAATAGGAAGTATAAATAGGGAGTCCATTAAGTGGACTCCCTATTTTTCATTTGCGCGCTTCATAATTCTTAACAAATGCAATATGTGTTGCCGATCCTTTAAGCTGAGCTCGTCGAGCTTGTTAATGATATCGCCAAAAGTTACATTATCACAAAATTTATCGGATAAACGAGAATACTCTTTGGTGCAGGTACATTTACCAAGAAGATAATCAACAGGAATTTAAAAGAAATCAGAAAAGCTTAACAGCAACTGCGGTGGCGGAACGGAAAGACCTTGTTCATAGTGCCCAAGTGTGCTTTTGCTTATATTAAGTTTATCAGCCAACTCTGCTTGAGTCAATTTGTGTGTTTTTCTCAAGTCGGACAACTTGTAACCACAATTATGGCTTAATGACTCTGAATCCTTTTTCATCCGCTCACTTCCTCTATATTTGCTTGCATTATTATATCAAAAAATGTATAGCAAATCACAATAATCATATAAATTGTAGCTTTTTGCGGTACTTGCTAACATATAAACTCAGAAAACAGATATAAGATGTCTGATTTTGGATAATTTAAATTGTTTGTGTCCTGAATTTTATGGATTTACTGGCTTGAATATGATTATCAAAATTTTCGTGCCTAAAAAAACGATTTCGTGCCATATTCCTTGACTATGATAATAACGTGATGTATATTATATTCAAGAGATGACAACAGGTGATGAAAATGATAAAATCCATAAGCAACAACCTTCTTCAGTATTTGATAAAGGCAGATGTAATTGATAAAAGCGAGGAATCATTAGCATATTATAAATACGGACTTGAGATTACTATTTCTTCACTACTAAATATACTGCTAATAATCTCTATCGGAATTATATCAAGGCAATTGATAGAAAGCTTATTATTCTTGGTTTGTTTTGTTCCATTAAGACGGTTTACTGGAGGATATCACGCGAATTCATATTTAAAGTGTAATTTATTATTTTCAATACTATTCATTTTATTATTGACGATATTTAATATAACAGTTTCAAAGCTGTCTTTTAATATTTGTATTATAATGCTTGTCTTTTCGATTGCGGTTTTTTTGTCAGAATGTCCAGTCGAACATCATAATAAGCCATTAACCGACCCGCAAAAGAAAAAAAGCAAATTCATGTCAATAATACTTGGTTTACTCTATGGCGCTATCGGAGTAATATCAAAAGTATTATCATATGACATCGGAGTTATTTTTCTATATACTTTGGTGTTAATCTCACTTTTGATTATCGTTGCAACGTTTAAAAAATTGCGAAAGGAGGGAATGTAATGAGTAAGGCAAAGATCAAGGCTGCTACAGTAATAAAGAGAGTAGCAGAGAAAATGGCTGATCGTGCTTACGGGGCTGCTTCAATGTGGGGAATGCATCAGATTGAAGAGCCCAAGAAGCCCGAGTTTCTTAAGAAGTAAAACATTGTCATAAGATTTATGCCGGCTAATCTTATGCTATGGTTTTATAGTAAAAATCACTAAAAAACAAGGAGGTCATTTTATGAGAAAAACTCTTAAAAAGGTGGGCGTGTCTGTTATGGCTGCTGCTTCTCTTACAATTTGAAGTGTTATACTGAAAGAGCAGTCGACAAACACCCAAAAATCTGGTAGAATATAAATGATAAAACCAGAAAGGGAAAGCGACTATGAAGTACAGTAAAGAATTCAAAGAAGAAGCATTAAAGCT
>JAHAZB010000052.1 GCA_018384175.1 Eubacteriales bacterium | reverse complement strand
CTTAACTATATTTAGTTTTCAAAAAGCATTTTTAACAATGCTTTGTTTGCTATACACTTTTTTAGCTATACAAAATTATTTGAAAAGTTTTCATTTCTCTATTGACAAATCATAGTTGGTCTCCTTAGTGGAAAAGTATGTGGCTAAATTTTGCCGTGCTTTGCTATTGTAACACATTTTGCTATATAAATCAACATAATTTCATACACTAAAAAAGGAGATGTGAATTCACATCTCCTTAAGTATTAGATTACTTGTTTTTTGTAACTGCTTTGATTACAAACAATGTCGCTATTGTCAGGATAATTCCAACAGGAAGCAGAACGTATGCACTCTGAATAAATGCGGCAAGCAAGTATACCACGAATGAAATGAGTGCCACTGTTATAGCATATGGCAACTGTGTTGAAACGTGGTTTACGTGATTTGACTGGCTACCTGCAGATGACATAATTGTTGTATCCGAAATAGGAGAGCAGTGGTCGCCGCAAACTGCACCTGCAAGACAAGCGGACATACCGATAATAAGAAGCTCACTTGACGGATTAAAGATTGTTGCAACAATAGGAATCAAGATACCGAATGTACCCCATGATGTACCTGTTGCGAATGCAAGTGCGCAAGCAACAAGGAAGATGATTGCCGGCAAGAAGTTTGCCAGACCGCCTGCTGCAGACTTCATCAATGTATCAACGTATACGTCAGCGCCGAGAAGACCTGTCATATTCTTAAGTGCAGTAGCAAATGTAAGAATCATAATAGCAGGAACCATTGCCTTGAAGCCGTTTGGTATAGCTGCCATTGCATCTTTGAATGTAATTACTCTTCTTGCAATAAGGTAGATTATTGTGATGACAAGAGCAATAAGAGCGCCCCATGGTAAGCCGACAGTTGCATCGGTGTTACCAAATGCTGTGATAAAGTCGTCGCCTGCAAAGAAGCCGCCTACATACAAAAGACCTAAAACAGAAACAATTACCAGAACGATTACCGGAAGAATAAGGTCGATAACCTTGCCCTTCGGATTTATGTCTTCAGCCCCTGCCTTTTCTATATTATCGGTGCCACTTGTATAAAGGTCGCCCTTTGTCATAGCATTAAGCTCGTGAAGCTTCATCGGGCCGTAGTCGAACTTCATAAGAGTGATAGCAACTACAAAGACAATCATCAGAAGTGAATAGAAGTTGTAGGGGATAGCGCGTACAAATAGCTCGATACCTGAGAAACCTGTACCCTCGGTAAATTCTGAAACGGCTGCTGCCCATGAAGAAACAGGAGCAATCATACAGATAGGAGCGGCAGTTGCATCAATAATAAATGCAAGCTTTGCACGTGAAATCTTGTGGCTGTCTGTAACAGGACGCATAACGCTGCCGACTGTAAGACAGTTGAAATAGTCGTCAATAAAGATAAGTACACCGAGAGCAAAGGTAGCTAATGCAGCACCTACACGTGATTTGATGTGTGTTTCAGCCCAACGGCCGAAAGCAGCACTTCCGCCAGCCTTGTTGATAAGGGCAACAAGTGCGCCTAAGATTACCAGGAATATAAAAATACCTGCAGTGCCGGAAACGGCATCAATCATACCGGCGTTGATAACGTTGTCAAGAGCAGCAACCGGATGCCAGTTTACAGACAACAGGCCGCCCAAGACAATACCGACAAAGAGTGAAGAATATACTTCCTTTGTGATAAGAGCAAGTGCAATAGCTACAAGCGGGGGTACCAATGCCCAGAATGTTGCGAAGTAGTTGCTCACTGTCTCTCCGTCTTCTCCTGCGGCAAATGCAACTACGGAAGTTGAAAATACCAACAGTACGAGGAAGAAGGAAAGAAGATTTTTCTTGTTAAAAATTTTCATTTTAACTCCTCCTAATATTTTAGTGAATAATAAAAAAGCACAAAAGCGGTCTGCGCTCTCATGCCAAAATGCCGTTTGTAGTCAGGATAGCGCTCCACGTTATTGTGACAGTGTCAGGCATATTATGCACAAACACCAGCAGAAAACTCAGGTATAAGTAATCCACTTCGGCAAAAATTCCTTTCGCACATTCAAGCCTACCTTTCATAAGAATGTGATACTGATAATTCCTGCTCCTCTATCTTTTCTAAAATATTCACGATTTTATAGGATTATCGTATCATAGCACAGGTATAATTGTCAAGACTTTTTTTGACAATATAATACTTGTTTCGCATTAGTAATATATTATTTGTTTGTTTGCTTTTTTTGTTTCTATATGATATAATAAATTTATTGAAGATTGAACTCGATTAAACAGGATTATATAAGCAGGAGGGAGCATATGAAAATCGGAATTACGGCGAATATGTCAGATACGGGTTATGGCCGATGGGGGAAGGATACATACAAAAAGCTTAACGAGCATGGCTACCAGTGTACCGATTTTGATATGTCCGATACAAACACAAAACTATATTTATTACCTGAGGAAGAAGCAATAAAGGAACTCATGGCAGAAAAAGAACTTGCTTAATATGCCGGAATTGAAATAAATCAGGTACATGGCCCATGGCGTTGGCCTGTTCAGGACTCAACTGCCGAAGACAGAGAAGAACGTATGGAGAAAATGAAAAAATCCATCAGGCTAACCTCTGCTATTGGCTGTAAATACTGGGTAATTCATCCGATTATGCCCTTTGGATTAGAGGATAATGGAACAGAGCTTGCTAAAAATACGTGGGATATGAACATCGAATTTATGACCGAGCTTGTAAAAACAGCAAAGGAGTACAATGTAGTAATCTGTTTAGAGAATATGCCAATGCTTGATTTTTCTCTGTCAACACCGGAGGATATTTTACGATTTGTACGCACAATATACGATGATAATTTCAAGATTTGTCTTGATACCGGACACGTGTCGGCTTTTAACAACCTAAATCTCGCAGATGAGGTCAGACGGCTTGGCAAAGAGATTAAAGTGATGCATATTCACGATACCAAACAAAGTCGGGACTTACATCTTATGCCGTACTTCGGACGGACAGACTGGGATGATTTTGCCAAGGCTTTAGGCGAGGTTGGGTACGAAGGGGTATTTTCTTTAGAAACTGCACCGGCATCCAGGCTCCCTGACTACATATATGAGCCAATGTGTAAATTGCTGTTTGATATAGCAAAAGAAGTTGCAATGAAAATTGTACGATAAAATAAATGGGGATGTAAAATATTGTGGGAGGTATATTATGGAGAAGTTAGTAAAAAGAAAGCGTCGGCTGGGCGACAGATATGACGGTTACAGGGTGAGGGTAAAGGACCCGCTCTTTGATGTAATTCCGCATATTATGCGTTCCAGGCTTGACAGTCAGGTATTCTTTGAGGAGCAGATTGATATTTCGGGACTAAGGGATTTTATTCTTGAAAACAGAAAGACTATACCTAATCTTTCGCTGTATCATCTGTTTGTGGCAGCGCTTGTAAGAACAATTGTGGAAAGACCGAGACTTAACCGCTTTGTGAGTGGTAGAAAAATCTATGCAAGAAACTACATAAGAGCATCTTTGGCAGTTAAGAAGGGCAGGGATATTGATGCCGAGGAAGCGATTGTTATGCCTGAGTTTACACATACCGACACTTTAGCAGATGTGGCGAGAAAGTTCAACGAAGAAGTGTTTGAGGCAAAAAAACAGGACGATACGAATGGAAATAAGACGGATATTCTTGTGTTCTTTGTAAACTTACTTCCGGGTTTCTTGAAGAGATTTCTTGTGTGGACGGTCAGAACTCTTGATGCAATCGGAATGATGCCGAAGGTTATAAATCGTGCCAGTCCGTTCCACTCCAGTGTTTTTGTAACAAATGTAGGCTCGATAGGACTAAACTCAATATATCATCATCTGTACGAATTTGGTACAACCTCCATTTTCCTTGCAATAGGTAAGAAAGAGGTGGTAAGAGAGCTGCAAAGTGATGGTACAGTAAGTTCGAAAAATGTTATAAGAGCGAGATTTGTGCTTGATGAGCGAATTTGCGACGGGTATTATTTTGCCTCATCAATCAAGGTGTTCAAGTATTATATGAAAAGACCTGAGCTTTTGCTTGAGCCACCGAAGTTTATCAGTGAGGATTATTAAGTTAAGAGGTGTTTTTTTGAAGAAGACAAGGCTTTATAACGTGCTGTTTCCGTTTTGGATGTTGATGCTGTTTCCACAAACATGGATTGTGGTTCTACCGGGTAATTTTATAATTGACAGCGTTGTTTTGATGATAGCAATGAGAATACTTAAAATGGAAGACAGAAAGCTGTTCTACAAAAGAAAAATAATAAAGATTTTTGGAATCGGCATACTGTCTGACATTGCGGGCTCGGCATATATGGTGTTTATGATGATGGTATTAGAGCTTGGGAGGATGGGCGATGAATTCTACATAACTGTACCGGCTCTGATAATTTCTTCGGTATGCATATACATACTGAATTATGTCTTCACGTTCAGGGACTGCGATAAGGGCATACGAATAAGACTTGCTATGACCTTTGCAATTGCGACGGCACCATATACCTTTTTAATCCCGTCGAGTCTGCTTTATGGTTAATGAAAGGAACTGTTTGTAAGTGAAAATAATCGGATATGTCAAAAGTGATTTCCCCACCAAGTTTGCAATTCCCAGACAAAGCGGGGTTGTGCCTGATATCCAAGCAAGGATAGTGTTTGAGGCTGAGTACAATGTAAAAGAAGCATTTCGCGGACTTGAGGAATATTCGCATATATGGGTGCTGTGGCAGTTTTCAGAAAGTGTAAGGGAGGACTGGTCTCCTACTGTAAGACCACCAAAGCTTGGAGGTAATAAGCGTGTAGGAGTATTTGCTACACGTTCACCATTTCGCCCGAACAGTATAGGACTTTCGTCGGTAAAGCTGGAAAGGGTTGAATTTGATGAAAATGCCGGTGTTGTGCTGCATATTTCGGGTGCGGACATAATGGATAATACACCGGTGTATGATATTAAGCCGTATATTGCGTATACCGACTCACATCCGGATGCATTATGCAGCTTTGCTCTGCCACCTGATAAGAATTTGCTGACAGTTGACTTCCCGGCTCAATTGTCAAAGAAAATTCCGCCCGAAAAAATCGGTGCATTGATATCGGTGCTTGAACAGGACCCACGACCAGCATACATTGATGATGACCGACGTTACGGCTTTGTTTTTGCGGGATTTGAGGTTGGATTTCGCGTAAAGGACGGAATTCTTAAGGTGGAGAGTGTGGAATGATTGATATACTGAATGAATTGTTTTTGATGCAGGATGTGGAGTATAAAGCATTTCATCGAAAACTGATACCGACTGTTGATGAGGCGAAGGTCATAGGAGTAAGAATTCCTGAACTTAGAAAATATGCCAAGAGAATTTCGGGTAGTAAAGAAGCGAAAGACTTTTTGAACAGTTTACCGCACAACTACTATGAAGAAAATAATCTGCATGCCTTTTTGGCAGAGGGAGTAAAAGACTTTGACGAAGCACTTAGGCTTACAGAAAAATTTCTGCCGTACATAGATAACTGGGCGACCTGCGACAGCTTTATGCCTCCTGTTTTCAAGAAAAATAAAGATAAGCTTTTGCCGTATGTAAAAAACTGGGTGAAGGACAACAAAACATATACAATCCGCTATGGTATAGGGCTATTGATGAAGCTGTGGCTTGATGATGACTTTGATACGGAATATATAGAAATGGTGGCTAAGGTAAAGTCCCAAGAATACTATGTAAATATGATGATTGCATGGTATTTTGCAACTGCACTTGCAAAGCAGTATGAAATAGCAATAGAATATATTGAAGACAGCCGACTGCCCGTATGGGTACAAAACAAAGCAATCCAAAAGGCAATTGAAAGCAACAGGATAGCTAAAGAAACAAAAACATATTTGCGTAGCTTAAAACGGTAAACCTCCCAATATCTGGGAGGTTTTTTGTACATATGAAAAGATATAATCAAGACAAACAAAAGAAAAACAAGGAGGTTTTGATTATGTCAGAGAGAACTTATTGGAGTAAAAGACCTGCCGCAAAAGCGGTTTATGAAAGAAGAATAGAAGCGGAAAATGCAGTAAGCTTCAATATTCTTTCGAATGGTATAGGAGTTGCTGCAATGCTATTGGGAGTCTTTGGAATATGTATGGGAAATCTGGAGCTTGTAGCAGCGGCAACCATTACGGCAGTTTTAGCAAAGGTTGTTGAATAACTGAAAGGAAGGCTTGATTGTATGGGAAATTATTTTGATGATGAGGTTTATGCAGATAGCAACGAGGAGTATGCAGAATATTTTTCAAAATATCTGATAAATCAAAGGAGTAAAAAAGACAAAAATACCGAAGATACGATAGCGAAGTATGATACATATGGGCAGGATTTGTCGAAATAGCATAAAATATATAAAAGCAAGTCTGAAAAGCTGAAAATATTATGTGGATTTCGGTAAAAAACTGCATTATAATGTAAATGTAAATAACGTTAAAGAGCCTGCCGGGCTTTTTATATACCCCCTATTATCCGCCGCATTGTCGGAAACAGCGTTTTGCAATGGTTACCCACGAACCTTGTATGAAAATACGCTCCGACAACGCGGCTTTCCCCTTTTTATTGCCTATGAAGCAGATATTCGTCAAGTGAAACAATTTTTCTTTGTGGTTTTGATACTTTCTTTTCTGCAGTCGAAATACTGCTAAAGTTGTTTCTTCTCCTCTCAAACCTGCCGTTTCTCACTGCCCATAATACATCACGTCTTGTTATAACAGACCGTTTTTCTGACTCAAGGAGGTTAGAGAGCATTTCAAGACTCCGTACCGAGTCTCTGCCGTTGGTAGTGTATGTGGCAAGCAGAACGGCAGCATCATTTTCTATACATATACCAAGCTTTTTGACCGCATTGTCAATTATCCTAAGGATATCACCGAAGCCGAGTGGAAGAAAAAAGACCTCGTTGCACCTTGAACGCAGAGCGGGTGATATTTCGCCGGGAGAACGGGTTGTTGCACCGATTAAGCGAAAGTCTGCAGGCAGGCCTTCGCGGAAGATATTATGAATATAGTGTGGGATATTTTTGTTGGTGCGTGAGTAATATGCACTTTCGAAAAATACCCGTCTGTCTTCCAATACCTTCAGAAGCTTGTTCATTTGTGCAGGGGCAAGCTCACCTATTTCGTCAATGAAAAGAACGCCGCCGTGGGCATCCGATACAGCCCCCGGCTGAGGTCGAGGGATTCCCTCGACACCATAAGCGCCTGAACCCTGATAAATAGGGTCGTGCACAGAACCGATTAACGGGTCGGCAAAGGAACGTTCATCGTAACGCAGAGTTGTAGCATCAAGCTCAATAAAACGTGCATTTCTCGCAAAAGGTGTTCCTTCTGAAAGCTTTGCTTCCTCAAGTGCCACTCGTGCAGCGGTGGTTTTTCCTACTCCCGGTGGACCGTAAATGATAATATTTTGCGGATTTTTGCCGCAAAGAGCTATTTTAAGAGTCTTTAATGCTTTTTCCTGACCGATAATCTCGTTTAAGCAATCAGGCCTTGCACGCTCGGTTAGCGGTTTGCCTAATGTTACCTTTCTCAGTGAGTTTATTCTTTCCGATTCTCTTTTATCCTCGTCCCTGATTCCGTCTTTGTCCTTCCTTGAACCTGCCAACAGCCCGAGAAAATACAAGCCGCCAACGGCAAAGAAAAAAACCTCTGCTATCAACACAATAACCGACATTTTCCGTTCCTCCGTTAAAATTTTTTTCAAGTATATTTTTCGACAATTTATTTGATATATACTTGCAAAAATTTTGCATAAGAGTTATAATTTAATAATGATATTTCAAAGGAGCGTTAAACAGTGAGCAATTTCAACTAATGCAGGCTTTAAATACACACCTGCACGGCTGATGCGTACAGACTTTTTCTTTCCGGCAGATTCATTACTGCCCGGTGTAAGTCCAGCCCAAGAACAAAGTCGTTTTGAAGAAACGAAAACAGTATACCAAAAAAAATAGCCGCAGGTCTGCACTTTCATTTCTATTTGTGCTGACGCTTTAGCGGCAGAATGGAGATTTTTATGAATAAATCAGATAAAGCAGTAGGATATTTTAATGGTGGATATAATTGTGCGCAATCGGTAGTTGCAGCGTTATGTGAAGAATTGGGGATGACTTTGGAAGAAGGACTTAAGGTTAGCGAAGGCTTTGGCGGAGGAATGGGACGTATGCGTTCTGTTTGCGGTGCAGTTACCGGTATGTTTATGCTGGCAGGGCTCAAATACTCAAAAGCTGTAGCCGGCGATATGGATACCAGAAAAATTATTTATCAGAAGGTGCAGGATATGTCCCGCGAGTTTGAACAGGAGATGGGAACTATTATTTGTGCAGAGCTTTTGGAAGGTGTTATGCCTGAAAACAAGGATGCAACTCCTACTCCGAGAACAAATGAGTTTTACAAAAAACGTCCGTGTACCGAGATTGTCAGGGTGGCAACAGAAATTGCAGAAAAGCACCTGTTAAAAGGAGAATGATATGGCACAGACAGTTTCGTCTAAAAACAAGTACTTGAGAACATACTTAAGGAATTTGCCCGATTTCGTCTTTTCCTATATCGAGGAGTATTACAGCGGTGAAAGCGTCAATACAAAACTAGCGTATAGTCTTGATATTAAAGTTTTCTTTGACTTTTTACGCTTGGAATGTTTTAGTGAAATTAAAAATAACGAAGATTTTTGCGCCAAGGATATGGAAAAGGTTACACCGGTATTGCTGATACATTTTAAGTCCTACCTGCGTGAATATGAGGTGGAATATACATCGCCGAGAGGCAGACCGGTAAAACGTGTTGTGCGAAATTCGGCATTCGGTATAAACCGCAAGCTTTCAGCTGTAAGAGGTCTTTTTATATACCTATATAAAACGGAACAGATTTCTCAGAATGTAACCGATAAAGTGGATTTTATGAAGCTGCATCAGAAGATAAAAAAGCCGTTGACTACGCAGGAGACGGTTAGTCTTATTGATGTTCTTTATAACGGAGAAAATTATTTCGAGGGCAGAATGCTTGCTGAGTATAACAGAAGAAAGTTAAGGGATATAGCTCTGTTTATTACATATCTTGGTACGGGAGTCCGTGTGAGCGAGCTTGTTGCTTTGAATGTGGGCGATATTGACTTTGGTGATGATGAAACCTCTGGTTCGTTTATAGTTACGAGAAAGGGCGGAGACCAACAGGAGATTTTTATGCCTCCGCAGGTTTATGAGGCGATGAAAAACTATATCGACTCTATAAATGCAAAGGACACAGACCCATTGTTTTTGAACAGGTCAGGGGACAGAATTAAAGTCGGCGGTGTAGAGAAAACTCTTAAAACCTACTGTCAGGCGGTCGGGATAACGCATCCGGACAAAACTCGTCCTCATGCTTTACGACGTACATTTGCCTGTCAGCTTCTTGCAGACGGGGTTGATATAAAGATGGTTGCAGAGCTTCTGGGACATAAGAATATAGAGGTTACGCACCGTTACTATGCACAGTATTCACAACAGCAACGTCGTGAAATTATGCAGGAGCATAAGGTTTTTGAGGACAAGCAGGAATAAACAGGTGAATCCTTTAATACATATAGACATAACACCGACTGGTGATGATATAAAGACAAAATATAATAAGGGGACTATTGCAGGATGAAAAAAATCGTTAAACTGATAATTTTTATAACACTGCTATTATGTGCGATGGCAGTTTCTGCTGAGGAGAATTTGCTGACCGTAGAGCTTGGAACGTTTGACTATGGTGCAATAATGATACCATCCGAGGCAAAGTTTGAACTTCATTCGCTCGAGGGTGAGTGTGTGGCAGAGGCAAAAACAAATATCGACAGCTTTGGCTCGAAAATGACGTTAGAGTTTAATATTTCTGACTATAAGGAAAACGAGACATATTACCTTATACCCAAGGAGGGAATAACAGAGCTCAGTTATGTAGGACGTAGCTATGGAATAGATGAAAAAGTTCCGCTAAATACAGCAGATGGTATGTTTTTTCCGGTAGAAGCTATTCCGCTTTACAAACCGAAAACAGGTGTGCGTGCCGACAGCGTGGAAGTCAATGTGCATATAACAAAGAAACCGAAAGCACTGGCGCTATTAAAATTTGAACTTTATAATAAAGATGGAGAGCTTCTGTCAACAAAGACCGTCGAGGTCAACAAGAACACTGATGTTGCGAAAATGGTCTTTTCGGTACCTGAGTATTACACGGGAGAGAATTTCTATCTGACACCCGTTTCCGGAATGACGGATACAGTGTATTATACCGGTACGTATATGCCGAATGAAAGGATAAGCCTTGATACATATGCCGGCATCTTGGAAAATGGTATACCGGTTATAGGAAATGTATTTGATGTATCGGTGGAGGTAGCCTTGCTTGAAATACCTGATTTGAAACAAGTGCCGGACGATGTGTATGTTGCGCTTGTTGAAGAATTTGTAAATGGTTCAGGCATTGAAAGTAAAACGGACTACTTTATATGGGTATCCAAAAAGGACTACAAGGTTAATGTTCTTATCAGAAATGACGGGATATGGGATTATCATACAAGCTTTGATTGCACTATCGGTAAGCCGTCAACTCCTACTATAACAGGTGTGTTTGAATATTTTGCATATCAGGATAGATGGACATACAAAAACTATTACGTAGGTCCTATAATGCGTTTTGCGCCCAAAGGCTATGCGCTGCACAGTACACTTATAAAGTATGACGGACAGCCTTATGATGCAAGACTTCGTCAGAAGCTTTCGCTTGGATGTGTACGCCTTGCGCCTGAGAATATCAAATGGCTCGTTGATTATATACCACTTCATACAAGAGTTTATATAACAGAATAACAAGTGTTTTATTTATGGTAAGTATAAAGGATGAAGGTGTCTTAAGGCACAAGCTCCCGATATAATCGCTATGGATTTTGGGAGCATCCTTTATCTGCCACACGTGGCGAAAGAATAGGACAGCTTAGATATATTTGCACGAAGTGCAACATCGTTTGCACCGAAATCTGAAAGCTGAGTTGGTATCTTTCGTTTTTCCTGATTTGGTACGATTATATCTCCAACGCCAAAATCAATGCTAAACGGTGTTTTTGTGTTCTTAATTCGAGCAATTATTAATGCACCGATATATTGATAATATTTATTAGCAACTGTTAAAGC
>JAHAZB010000102.1 GCA_018384175.1 Eubacteriales bacterium | reverse complement strand
CAGACAATAATTCATTTTATAGCTCGGATGAATTCCTATGCTCCGTCCAGTTTTTATTTGAGGTATTTATATACTAAAAGCACTACTGTTTCCAATGATTAAAGCATAGAGTGAAGCTATCATTCTAACTATAATATTTATACTTAATACCTATCAAAGTAAAACGATTTGTTTGAGAAGTCAAACAAATCGTTTTACTTTTTCTTATATGGATAGTATAATGGATTTTGCGTTGACTATAGTATGGCTGTGTATACACGGAGGTATTACATATGGCGTAAGCGTCCTATCAAACACGCCTTCAAAAAAGACGTCACCGCCAGTATAATAAGTTACTGGCGCTGTGACGTCTTAGTGTTTTTGCATTTTTCAGGTATCTTTTCCGACCATGGAAGCAAGTCTGATGCCTGTTGTATACCATTCCTTTGAATCTGCTCAAAGACATACTCAAGATAATATAACGGTTTCAGATCATTCGCAATGGCTGTTTGTATAATGCTGTAGATCAATGCAGAGGCATTGGCTCCATTCTGGGTATTCGAAAATAGCCAGTTTTTACGGCCAATCACGAATGGCTTTATGGATTGCTCCGCTAAGTTGTTGCTAAGCTGAATACGACCATCCTTTAAAAAGTTACATAAATATTCCTTTTGATTTTGGGCATACGTAATCGCCTTGCCAAGCAGACTTTGTGGCAAAGTTTTAAGGGCTAGGGTATCTAGCCATATGTAAAATTCTTCGATTATCTTCTTTGACTCAGTCTGTCGTAACAAAAGTCGTTCTTCATAACCGTATGCTCGTTCATCCGCTTTTCGTTCAATGGCAAAGAGTTTCTGAATATAGGCCTCACCTTGTTTGGCCTCTTCATTGCTCTGGTTTATTTTCCATGCCTCGTGGAACTTCCTTTTTGCATGAACAAAGCATCCGCATAACGTGATGTTTTCTAGTTTTTTATAACCACGATATCCATCGCAATGCAGGTATGTTCCTCCCCAATTCTTTAGGAATGATACGGCATGTGCGCCACTTCGTCCAATCTGATAATCATACAGAATAACAGGATGATCCGTACATTCAGACGTGCGATACAGCCACATGTAGGATTTCGTAGTGCTCTCTCGTCCTGGTTCCCTTAGCACTTCTAACGTAGTCTCATCTGCATGTAACAGTTCATTTGCTAACAGTTCCTTCTTTAGTTCTACCATAAGTGGCTTTAGTAATTCAGCACCCTTGATTGTCCAGTTGGAAAGGTTCTGTCTCGTCAGCATTACTCCATACCGTTTAAACTCTTGTTCCTGTCGATGCAGAGGCATCGCATTCGTATACTTCTGATTCAAAATATACGCCATGATGCTAGGAGAAACCATGCTCTTTGGAATCAATGCTTTTGGACTGGATGCACGCTTGATGAATCCCTCTGTTCCAGTTTTATCACAGTTTCTACAGCTATAAACATACGTGATGTGTTCTACAACCTTCACCTTTGCTGGAATGATTTTTAATTCTTTGCGGATTTCTTTCTTCATTTCAGTTAGTTTGGAGCCACACACATCACAGACTTGTTCTTCCTCTGGAAGTTTATATTCAATGGTTTCTACCGGAAGTGTGTCAAACTTTGAACCACGTTTTGCTTTTTTTCGTTTATGAGCAGGAATCAAAGTCGTTTCTTCTGGTTCGGTTGTAATCGGTTCACGTAAGACCTCTACCTCATTGAATAAATCAGAAAAAACGTCAACAAGAGTAAGCTGGTCTTCGTCTGCTTTTTCAGAAGAAGAACCAAACTTTTCTTTTTGACGTAGTTTTAATTGTTCCATATACCAGTTGTTCAGCTGCTCTAAGGACGCTATTTTTTGTTCGTTCGCTTTTAATTTGGACTTTAAAGCTTCATTTTCCGCCTGTAATTTTTCGATTAAGTTCACTCTAAAATCCTCCCTTTTCATCACTTGATTTCTAGGTATATTATACCATATTTTTTGTAAGAAATCCAGTAATTTAAGGGGTTTTCCATACTTCTTGTCGTTTGATTTTTTGACGTACGCCAGGCGCTTTAATTAGATTTTCAAAATCTGCTAATGTTACATTCATAGTAGCTTCTTCGTCCGAAGGTTCGGGCCAAGTAATGCTGCCTTTTTCTAATCGTTTGAAATGAACCCAGAAACCGTTCTCTTCCCAGACTAGCAACTTCACTCTGTTACGTTGCCTATTACAGAAGGCAAATATGACCTTTTCGGTGGGATCTAGCATAAAGTTATGCTGAACAATCTCACATAGCCCATTTATGCTCTTTCGCATGTCGGTTTTCCCACAGGCAAGAAACACCTTATATTCGTGGTAGTTAAACATTGGCATTATTCACCGCCTTCACTAACTTTGTTAAAAGGGAAATCGGCGTTGCTTCCGTAATATGTACTTTACATATCCCGACCTCAACAAGAAGGCCAGTGGTTGCATCTTGTGAAACTTTAGCTGCAATATCGTCAGGCTGCTCGGTAAGTTCTACAAATCTCACTGTTTCCTGGCTTTCTTTGTATGACGCCAGCCATTTACAAAAGGTTGTATAAGGAATCCCCTTTTCTTTACACCATGCCGTTTTCTGTAGGCCACTTGCAAGGAAGTCATGAATTAATGCGGTACGCTCTGCTTTTGATCTGATCTTTGATTTCGCCATTTGGGCTACCTCCATATTTAATTATAGAAGTAGTATAGCGGAAAGGCTGGATGGAGAATAGGCGTACTTGATGGGACGCTTACAGTATTGTTTATATCAAGTATTAGTTTTAAGCGTGAATCATCAATGTTCAAATAAATCTCTACAC
>JAHAZB010000098.1 GCA_018384175.1 Eubacteriales bacterium | reverse complement strand
CAAGAAATCTTTGAAGTATTGCCGCAATTTCGGCTCTTGTTGCATTATCCTGAGGATTGATTGAGGTTTCTGTTTTACCTTTCATCAAACCGCTTCCGACTGCATACTGCATAGCGGAAATTGCATACTCGGAAATGCTTTCTGCGGCGGAATCAGCATAATCGGAATATAGTATGTATACCACGATAGCGAAGTGCAGTTAAATCAATAACCAAACGCCACTTGAATTCTCTAACTGTCAGCCAAAATATCATGATTATTGCTACAATAACAAGTGTTTTGCGAACCTGACTGTGAAGAATGCGCTTATTAATCGAAACAGCCCATGCACAAAACAATCCGATATATATAAATACACGAACAAAGACCGCAAACTTATCAAATAGCACCACATCCGACAAACGATATGAATATTTGCAGAAAGCGGCAACAATAATGAAGAATAATACAATAATACTTGTTCGCATTTTTACTTTATTCGCTGATTTCAAAACATTGTTCCTCACTATTTAAAAATTCATCTTCTGTCATAGTCTCGGCACTTACATTAAGCGATGTCAAAACCATAATTACAGTAAAAATCACAAAAATAATCTTTTTCAATTTTCCACCTTCTTATCAGATATTTTTACGCGTCTTATCGTAGCAATTCTTTCATATCCATGTTTTTCAATATAAACAATTGCATCATATTTTTCTGTGAATGTCATCGCTTCGTATAAAGCTGTTTCGTACCGTCCAGTCTTGCCTAACACATACATTTTATCTCCGCCGTTTATAAAAATATAATACGGTGATTCTGTTTGAATATCGCTCATAAATTTACCCTCTGTTTCAAAACTTTTTATACTTTCAGTGAATCAACCCAATCTGAAAGTTCTTTATTTGTAAAGTTTCCGTTTAAGATTCTGCCCTCAATCAGTTTTGTGCTATCCGGAAGACTTACCTTTAGTTCTTCTGCCGTTTTGCCAAATCCGCTCCCGCCGGAGGTTGCAAAAAGAACAATCTTCTTTTTTGAAAAGTCATGAGATTCAAAGAAAGTATTTATAATTGTCGGTGCAACATACCACCAAATCGGGAATCCCACAAATATTGTATCATATTTTGAAATATCTATCTTATCATCTGCTATTTCCGGTCTGAATTTATTATTTTTCATTTCAACAGATGAGCGTGAATTACTATCTCTCCAATTAAGGTCTGAATCTGTGTATTTTGTTTTTGGTCTTATTTCATGCACATCCGCTCCGATTGCTTCAGATAATTGTTCCGCGACCTTTGCCGTTGTACCGCTTGCCGAAAAATATGCAACTAATTTTCTGCTCATATCAAATTACTCCTTGTCCTTCATTATTCATTTATCTTAAACTTATCCCAATCCTTTATCGGTCCATGCATTTCAAGACCATTTCCGAGTGCCTTAAAATGCTCCTTACCACAATGGATTTTAAGCTGCTCCGGTGTTTTTAGGTTAAACAGACTTTCTGTTCCCTTTGTTTCTATAACAAAGAACAACTTCTGCTCCCCATTCTTTTCCCATAATACTGCCCAATCCGGATTGTATGTTCCAATTGGTGTATCAATCTTGAATCTATCCGGAATTTTAAAGAACATCTTTACATCAGGATCATTATCAAGCGCCAACGCAAAAGGCTTTTCAACAGTTGAGCTGTCGTAAATAATGTGGTCATATACACTGTGGTCAACCTTGACTGCATTTTTGTCAAGATTTGCAACAAGCTCGCTTGAATCGAAAATCTCCTGAGCATAGTATTCCTTACCGTCCAGCTTTACATATTTAATGCCGTCTATGGCAAGTGCGTGGCGGTTATTCCTGATAATTTCAAGACATTTTTCCGTAAAGCCTTGAGGATTATTCAAGAAGTCTTTTGCTCTTCCGCTTTGCTTGATAATTTCTGCTGCTGTTGACTTTTTAATCAATGTTTCCTCGCTGATAATTCCGAGTATGTACGGAAGTGATGAATATGTATCCTGCAAATCCTCTGTTCTGAACTCTGTTTCGTTGTAGGTTACGCCTGCATTACGGATGTCAAATCCGGCTGTTTTTGAAACAAGTCTTGCCTTTGGAATTTCAGGCATTGCCTTGAGTTCTTTTACACAGTTTTCTATTAAAGTTTCCGTGTCTATCTGCACTCTGTATGCTGTTTTTTGCTTAATTTTACTCCACAACTCCATAAATTCAGGCGAAAGCATAACCTGTTTATTTAGGCGAACAATAACCTCTTTGGAATCGTCTCTGATTGGCAATTTGTTATCTGCCTTCTTCACGATACTCTCTAACCTTTCTCTTGCTGCCTCAAACTTTTTGGGCAAATCAAGCGTGCCGGTGAGAAGGGCATTTTTCATTGTATCTTTCATCTTGCCGGACTTTGATACATACCCTTTATTTTCAAAATGCTGCATAAGCTCTTGTGCGTCATCGTAGCTTACTTCTTTTTCAACAATTACCGTTTCCGTATATGTCTTTCCGATTATATCTTCCGCTTTTACCGGCGCATTTTCGGTTATCGCTTTTTTGATAGACTCCTTTGCGGTTTCAAGCTGTTTGGGAAGTTCTATGGTTTTCTCCACAACAGCTTTCTTTGCTGTTTCGGTAGGCTTTCCGCTGTCATCGACGAATCCGTGATTCGTCATATATTCCATAATAAGCTTTGCATCCGAATTATCAACTTTCTTTTCGGTAACAACCTTTTCCTCATATTTCATACCGCTAAACAGGCTGATTTGAATAGTACCGAATTTGACGCCTGTTTCTGTTTCAATTTCTTTTTGCAGTGTATCGGCAAATTCCGAAAAACTCTCGTTTGCAATTACATGAAGAATATTTGTATTCTTATCCTCAATTCTGTCTCCCTCCTGATTTACACAAAGACGCAAGCCCCTGCCTATCTTCTGACGGCAGGTAAAGGTTGATTTCTGGTCAATCAAAGTACAAATCTGGAAAACATTTGGATTATCCCAACCTTCTTTAAGTGCTGAATGAGAGAATATGAAACGGAGCGGACAGTCGTAACTGAGTAACCACTCTTTATCTCTCATAATTGTGTTATATGTATCATAGTCCGCTGCAGTATCGCCCTTTGTGTCTTTGAAAGCACCCTTCTTATCTTGTGAGAAATAACCATCGTGAATTGCCGTTACGTCATGAGGAAACTGTGATTTCAATGGCTGATACTTTGGCAAATTAATAAGTTCGTTATATAGGCGTTCAAACATTTCTGCATAAGGACCTTTTTCCCCATCTGCAGTTCTGTATTTCTTTACTTCGTCAATGAAGAACAGCGACAGAACCTTTATTCCATGTTCACGATATCTGAGTTCCTTATCAAGATGTATTCTTATAGTCTTTTTAATCTGCGCTTCCTTGATTATATTTTCATCAATACTTCCGATAGCCTTTCCCAAGCCCACTGTTTCGGTATTGGAAAACTCTATACACTCAAATCCCGGAGTGCAGTCTATTCCGGCTATAGCATATCCGTCATACAGTTCACGTTCTCCTGATAAGAGGTATAAATCAGCATTCGGTTTAACTGTAATTGTTTTTCTTGATACAGTTCCGTCTTTAGCCTCCACATCAAGCTCGATTTTTGCCTTAAAACCGTTTTCGTTTGATACGGAGAGTAATTTCACATAAGGCTTGTTAAAATCGTTTACAATCTCGTTTGAGGACACACATATCTGCTTTACAAGCCCCATCTGATACGCATCAACAGGAGTCAAACGATACATCAGGTTAATCTTTTCTCTGTGTGTTGCCGAGTATCTTAAAACGCATGACGGATTTAAGGACGCAATTGCCTCCTTTGCCTTTGGCGTGTTATCTACACTCTGCGGCTCATCAATGATAACAATAGGATTGGTGTCCTGGATATATCTCATTGCAGTTTCGCCGTTGAGCCTGTCCTGTGCCTGATTGATGATATTTTCTGCCTTTTTAAATGCATCAATATTAATAATCATAATTTCAATATTACTGCTTGTTGCAAACTGGCGAACATCAGAGAGCTTGCTTGAGTTATAGATAAAGTATCTGTACGGCACATTATCGTAGCAGTTTTCAAAATGTTCCTTAGTAACCTCAAAGGATTTATATACACCCTCACGGATTGCAACAGATGGGACAACTATGATAAACTTTGTAAAACCATATCTTTTATGCAATTCAAATATAGTTTTTGTATATACATAGGTTTTACCTGTACCTGTTTCCATTTCAACACAGAAAGAACGGTGTGCAGCTCCTTCATCATCGACAATATCATTTGTCATAGGGAGATTGTTTCTTCTCTGTATTTCGTGCATATTTGCAAGCAAAGCATCATTGGATATACTGATAACATTCCCAATGCCAAGCTCATTCTGATTAATTAAGTCAATCGCTTCTATATTTGTTATTTCAAAAGTAGAACGCAACTTTTCCTGACCTTTGAATAAATCCGCAACTGAATCTACTGCATCGGTCTGAAATTGTTGGTTTTTAAATTTTAGTTTCATTTATTCTCACCTCAATACTTGCACTTCTCTTATAAAATCGTCATAGTGTATTGCACGATTTTGAAAGTATTTATTTACAATTCTAATCACTCTTTTATCTGTTGAGATAAATGTGCATCCATTATATATAGCTGATTCTGCAATTACTGCATCGTTCAAATGTCGTGTATTATCATTATATATTTCATAAAACATTTGAACTCGTGGCTCATCACTATCACTACTTTCAATAGCACGATATGTTCCATCCAAAACAACAAGCCAAGCTTGACACGGATTTCCGTAACAAGAAACTCTTTTTACATTTAATAACTCAAATATTTCCTCTATTCTTGCTGCATTTTCAGGTTGTTCCCATTTTACATTGTAGGTTCTTTTTCTGTCAGGAACTCCGTGTATTTCTCTGCTTTGTAATTCAGTTACATAAAACTCATAACCTTGTTTTGTTGCTTCTATTAGCAAATTTACATCATCACCACTATTTGATAGCCTTTTATCAAACACACATGAATCAAGTAAATAATTGTGTTGGTTTTCTGTATTTGGGGTATAACATTTATCAAGAATTCCCATACATTATCCTCACACTAATTTAAGCTCAATAGCTCTGTCTTTCAAAATGTAATGTGCATTTGATAATGCAGAATCATCTGCAAAGCCTGCTTCTGCACATATAATCTTTGCCGGAGCATACTGTGCCATATTTTCAATATCTTCAGCAGTAATCTTATCAGCAAGGCAAATCATAAGTATAAAATCGCCTACGATATATGCAATCTTATCATTGATTTCCATATACTGAACTTCTACATCAAGAGGAATACCCATTTTAAGCATAACTTCATAGACAACATCCATATCAGTTCTGTCATCTTTAACTGTGTCAATCATTGCATTGAGTCTTTCATAGAACAAATCAATCTGCTTGTCCTGAATGGGTGTTCCGTCCCAAGTCTTTAAGTTTGATGTATCAAGCTTGAATACCTTAAAACCAACATCAAGAGGTGATTTTTCTTCGTCGCCCAATTCCATTTGTGTATTTTCTTCAAGAATTTTCTTTCCTGATAATCTAATTCTTTCTTTTCCTATTTCACAGATGTTTTTGAATCCGGCTTTGAAGGCAGCACTTTCTTCATCACATTGTTCAGGTAATTGAACACAGATAAATCTTCTGTTTTCGCCATTTGCCACATTCAATGACATTACCGCATGAGCAGTTGTAGCTGAGCCTGAAAAGAAGTCTAAAATTATGTCTTCTTCATTTGTACCAATTTGAATAGCTCTTTTTAATAACTCAAGAGGTTTAGGAAAATCAAAATAAGCAGATAATCCAAGTTCACCAAGTTCAACTGTTCCTTTTTCCGTTATAACTGAAACATCATCCCAAATGGTTTTTGGTTTATATGTGGTTTTCCTGTACTTTTCATAGATGTTGTAGTTTCCGTCATTTTTTATCTTTGCAACGATGTTGCTGCACATAGTATCTTGCGAGTTATTATCGAGAACTTTTTTCTGTCCCCATCTCCAACAACTTTCTTGACCTTGTGAATTAAGTGGAACAACTTCAACGCTAAATTCATCGCTCTTTTCTAATGAGATAGGACAAAAACCATTTTCATCAACAATATTGGGATTAACATAAATTGGATAGAACAAATTAGGTCTATTGTGTCTGCCAAATTTCGGGTTTCTGTTTCTTACTTCTCGAATGTTAAATCGACCAATCTTATCCACTAAATTCAAATCGTTATTGTCATCACTTTTTTCCAACTCGTTAAATTCAGTTTCGGAATGTTTGGTATAAACCAACATATATTCGTGTGTTTTAGAAATTTGCTTATATGTTTGACCTCTTTTGTTTGATTGAACAATAATTTGAGTATAGAAATTTTCTTCTCCAAATACTTCATCACATATTTTTCTCAAATTTATCAATTCATTGTCGTCAATGCTTATAAAAATTACGCCATCATCAGTAAGCAGATTATATGCTAATCTCAATCTCGGATACATCATATTGAGCCAATTTGTATGGTATCTTCCCATAGTTTCAGCATTTGACTTTGTGGTCTGCTGAGTAACTTCCTTGTAACGAGCCATAGGATCAGCAAAATCATCCTCATAAACAAAGTCATTTCCGGTGTTGTAAGGAGGATCTATGTAAATCATTTTAATTTTGTTGTAGTATGCAGTCTGGAGAAGCTTTAATACTTCAAGGTTATCGCCTTCAATATAAAGGTTCTGTGTTTCATCAAAATTAACACTTTCTGCCTTGCAAGGGCGAAGTGTTCCCGTTGAACGCTTTTGAGCAAGCTTCAATGACTCAATTTTACCTTTCCATTCAAACTTATACTTTTCAAAGTCATTGTCTATGTATTCACCACAAAGAGAAAGGAGCTTGTCTATATCAAGCTTACCTTCTGCAAAGCATTGTGGAAATACAGACTTTAACTTCTCCATTTCAGTTTGTTCTATGTTCATGCTCATTCCATCTAATTTATCATTCATGATTTACATTTCCTTTCCTTTTACTTCTATTTCAAAATGCTTTTGCATTCTCGCTGTTATTTTTTCATCCTCTAGGAACTTTTTAATATTTTCCTCACAGGCAATATCAAACCGCATTGCATCAAAGTAGATACTTTCTTCTTTTGCCATCAGCTTTTGTTTTGCCTCACCTAATTTTCTTTCTAATTTTAGTCTTTCCAGACGATTTGCAGTTGAGCCTTCAAGCTGTTTTTCCAATTTTGCAAGCTCTGATTTTAAATCAACAAGTTCATGGTCCAATAAGTTTTTATTAACTGTCGCTCTTTGCTTTATTCTCTCTATTTCTTCCGCCTGTGCAGATGATGTATCTTCAACACTTTTCTTGATAAGCTCTTCAAGGGGTATCAGGTTGTCCATTTGGGACTTGTTGCTTGATTTAAGCCATGCTTCTAATCTCTTTCCTGATTCTTCGTAATCAACAACAGGCATTTCTAAAATTTTTAAACATTCATTGTTTGTGAGTGTTTTGCCGTCATCCGTTATTCCGCAAAGAAGTGTATATACCTGCCCTGTCCGTTTTCGTCCGGCTAATATATCTATGGTATACAGTGCAATTTTGCATGGTTCTACATCGCCGTCAACTGTTAGTTTGCCTTCATCACTGCACTCCATATTATGCACAATACCTTTTGCAAGGGGACTAAGCAGAGTTATTTTCTTAAACTCTTTTAATGCCCTGTATCTTTTATTCTGACCGCCTGTCCAATAATAGAACAAATACGGCAGTTCGGAATAATCGGTTGCGGTAACAGTTCTTTTTTCCTCGTTAATCACAAATTTGCAATCATCATATTTTTCATTATATTGTTCAAAGTAGTATTTCACAAGCTTCCACAAGTCATTATTTACTTGTTCAGTTCGTAAATCAACATACTCGGGTGTGATTTTCACCTTGTCTGCAAGCTCTTTTGTAAATGTTGTGAACAGTATTTCCTCCGCAGACCCAACTTGTTGTCTGTTATCGTCCTCATAATATTCAAGTGTTTTATTATAATCAGCCTTAATCTGTGCTTGTGTCCGTACAGTTATCTCTTTTAGTGTCTTTTTGAGGTTATCTGTAAAACCGCCCAAAATGTTATCCGACATCCCGAACACGCCGTCTGCAACTAACATTCTCTTATTCACAAGTTCAAGTTTTCTGACATCTGCCATATTGCTTTTATTTAAGAAATTCAGCACTATAACATCATTTTGCTGATTAAGTCTGTGGCAACGGTCTATTCGTTGCTCCATTTTAAGTGTATTATATAACAAATCATAGTTTATAACGAGTGCCGCATCTTCCATATTAAAGCCACGACTGCCTTGGTCGGTTGATATGATTATCTCATTTTCTGTTTTAAAGCTTTCAATCTCACGATAGTCTTTAGAGCCGTTATATATGGACAGTTTATATTTATCTTTCAAATTCTCTGCCAAATAGCTTTGTGTTTCACGACTTTCTGTAAATATAACCGCTTTTCTGTTTGCTCCTGCCTTTTTAAGAAGTTTAAAGAGTTCTTCGATATATTCGATCAGCAGTTTCAGTTTTGTATCTGTTTTTATAAGGTGTGCCGCAAGGAGCATTTCGGTAAACTCTTTTAATTCTTCATCGGCACCCGGTATTTTCTCTAATCTTTTTATTACGCCCTCGATTGATTTTATAATTGCCGGAGTGGATGAACCCATCGCGCCAAAGAGCATTAGAGCCAAATCATATTTTTCCATTTCGGGAAAAGCGACTTTGTTAGGTTTATCAATATAATTCTGTATTAAGTCATATAGCTTTTGTTCTTTCTCTGATTGTTCAAATTCGCAAGTGATTACTATTCTTTCAGGGATAAAGGCACATCTTTTCGCCTGTTTTCTCAATGTTCTGAAACAATACTTGCCAACTAACTTTGCAAGTTCCGGATAGTTCTCCGGCTTTCTGAAATACTTTGCCATATATTCCTGCTCGCTCGGAAGTATAGTTTCGTCTATAAAGTACATCAAGCCATATAAGTCAAGAATATTCTTTTCTATTGGTGTTCCTGTAAGTAAAACCTTAAATGAGCCTTCTGCAATTCTTTTTAATGTTGCTCCTCGGCTTGTTTCGTCCTTATATCCGCTTGAAAGTAGGCTTGCTTCTTCAACCACAGTAACATCCCATATTGTTTCTCTCAAAACATCACTATACTGTGATGCAAAGTCAAAGGTTGTAAGCACTACTGCATCATGATTAAATGTGCCCTCTGCCGTTTCTAACTCTTTTGCTGATGCGATTGTGATATATGGTATACTGTACTTATTTTCAATAAGATTTTCCCATTGAACAAGCAAGTCGCTATTTGGTACAACAATTAAAATTCTTGTTTTGCCCTCATACCATTTCTGTGTTACCACAAGCATAGCTTCGGTAGATTTACCGAGTCCGCTTTCATCCATCAAAACTACACCTTTGTTATACGGAGAACGAACCGCAAACAAAGCCGCACTCACCTGATACGGATATACTCTTATATCCGAGGATGCAAATGCCGGTATAAACTTATCTTCATCCGATAAGCCGTCTAATATTCGTGCTGTGTAGTATGCATGAAACGGTGTGGCAAACATAGGATTATCCTTTCATTATTTTATCATTTGCAATGTACCAAAAACCGTACATCATTTTTCGGTATCAATAATCTCCATAATATCGCCGATATCACATTCTAATACTTTGCAAATTTTTACAAGAACATCAGTAGTTACATTATCTCCTCTTGTCAATTTACCTATCGTATAATTACTGATTTCCGCTAATTTAGCAAGGTCTTTTTTCTTCAAATCTTTGTCAATCAAAAGCTTCCAAAGCTTTTTGTATGAAGTTGCCATTTTATACACCTCTTTAATTTGTAATATGACAATATATATTATAACAC
>JAHAZB010000097.1 GCA_018384175.1 Eubacteriales bacterium | reverse complement strand
ATGTAAAACTAAGAAAAAACAATTAACAAGGAGTGGTAACATAATGTTTCGTGGAAAGGTTGCAGTAATAGGCTCAGGGCTGGTCGGCTCAACTACTGCTTATACGCTTATGCTCGGAGGACTTTTTTCTGAGATAGTAATTATTGATATTAACAGGGACAAGGCCGAGGGTGATGCACTTGATATAGCACACGGTGTATCATTTGTAAAGCCCGTAAATGTATATGCCGGAGATTACAGCGATTGTGCTGATGCTGATATAATTATCATTACGGCAGGTGTCGCTCAAAAAGAAGGCGAAACAAGAATAGCACTTCTCAAAAGAAATATAGAGGTATTGAAAAGTATAATAAACGGAATTTCTGCTCACGCGCCTGATGATGTAATCTTGCTGATGGTTACCAACCCCGTAGACATTCTCACCTATGCAACCTACAAGCTTTCCTCCCTACCAAAAAATCGTGTTATAGGTTCTGGTACAGTCCTTGACACATCAAGACTTAAATATATGATAAGCAAAAGAACAGGTATTGATGCAAGAAACTGTCATACCTACATTATCGGCGAGCACGGCGACAGCGAGGTTGCGGCTTGGAGTATCACCAACATCGGCGGTATGTCAATGAATGAGTTTTGTCGCTATACAAAAAAATGCGATTTAAGAGACCTTGACGATATGTATCTTAGAGTAAAAAACTCCGCTTACGAGATTATAGAAAAAAAAAGTGCTACTTACTATGCAATCGCAACAGCAGTAGCACGCATATGTGAATGTATCGCCGGAGACGAAAATTCCATACTGACCGTTTCAAGCATATTTGACGGACAATATGGAATTCAAGATATTGCATTATCTGTCCCCACCAAAGTTGGTGGAGATGGAGTGGAAAATATTCTGGAAGTGCCGTTTTCAAAAGAAGAACTGAAAGGTCTTCTAAGCTCTGCAGAAACACTCCGTGCTCTTGTCAAAGAAATCGGACTTTGACAACGTTTCAGGAACTACAAAGTTGATTGCCTTCCGGGCAATTTCAAACTCACATTTTCCAGTATCGGTAATGTCGCCGTCAACACAAAGACGCATACAATTATTAAGAGGTTCAATGCATACCTTTTTATATTTCTTACTGAATATAATGTGTCCGACATTCTTTTCCGGAAACGTGCCTTTCATATAACACGGTAAAAGTGTTAGAAGTCGCAGTCTTGAAACATTTTTTATTATATTTATATTGATAAGACCATCTGTTACAGATGCAAGCGGATTACTCTTGACACCGCCGCCACAAAAGCTACCGTTAGCAACAGAACTCAGAAGCAGCTTGCCGTTGTGTATAATCTCACCATCTGCCATAATCTTAAGATTTGCACCTTTTTTCTTAATGAGTATAACAAATATCGAAAGAAAGTAAGCAAGCGAGCCGGAAATAAACGGTTTTCTCTTCATTTGCGAAGTCATATCCGCAACATTACAGTCAAAGCCGATATTAAACATATTTACTGCATAGCCTGAAATTTCTTCGCTATTTACTGCCGTTTTGTAATTTATTGCATCACATTTTTGTGAGCCAGACAAAAGCTGTTCTCTGATATTCCTAAATGCATCCACACTACCGAAATTACGGCAAAAATCGTTGCCTGTTCCAATGGGAATAACACCAACCTCTGCATCATACGATATAGCTCCGTTTACGACTTCGCTTAGTGTTCCGTCTCCACCGCAGGCTATAAATCTCGCTATTCCTTTTTCCTTTAAGTATTCGTCCACAAATCGTTTAGCATCTCCTGCAGCTTTTGTATAGTATATCTCATAATCTTTATTAAGAGATTCTGCTACATTCTTTATATTTTCAGCAAGCATATCAATATCCTTGCCCTGTCCTGCCTTGGGGTTTATTATGAAAACAGTTTTCATCATAGACTCCTTTTCCAAAAAAGCATTTTTACTGACCGGTAAAAATGCTTTTTTCTTATTTAGTTTTTGAGCGACTGCAATGGGGCAGGTATTCTTCCGCCTCTTGCTACAAATTCGCTCCCCGAGTACTTTCTAAGTGGCATAACGGGACCTGTACCCAAAAGTCCGCCAAAGTCAACCTCATCACCAACATCAGTATTCGGTGCAGGGATAATTCTTACTGCAGTAGTTTTTGAGTTCACCATACCGATTGCAGCTTCGTCTGCAATTATGCAGGAAATTGTATCTGCAGTAGTATCACCGGGAACAACTATCATATCAAGTCCAACCGAGCAAACGCAGGTCATAGCCTCAAGCTTTTCGATAGATAATGCGCCCTCCTTTGCCGCAGCAATCATACCCGCATCTTCACTTACCGGTATAAATGCACCCGAAAGTCCGCCAACATGAGAGCTTGCCATAACTCCGCCCTTTTTAACAGCATCGTTAAGTAGTGCCAAAGCTGCCGTAGTGCCGTGTGTGCCGCACTTTTCAAGTCCCATTTCCTCTAAGATATATGCCACGCTATCACCAACTGCCGGAGTAGGTGCTAACGAAAGGTCAACTATACCAAACGGAACACCAAGTCTCTTTGATGCCTCACTTGCAACGAGTTGTCCCATTCTTGTAATCTTGAACGCTGTATTCTTAATTGTTTCAGCAACAACATCAAACGGTGCACCCTTTACCTTTTCAAGAGCACATTTAACAACACCAGGACCGCTTACACCGACATTTATAACAGCATCGCCTTCACCCTCACCGTGAAAAGCACCTGCCATAAATGGATTATCCTCAACTGCATTACAAAATACTACCAGCTTTGCACAAGCAAAGCCACCGTTGTCTTTTGTCATTTCTGCAGCTTCCTTAATGATTTTTCCCATAAGCGCAACTGCATCCATATTTATGCCTGCTCTTGTTGAGCCTACATTTACACTTGAGCAGACAATATCAGTATTTGAAAGCACTGTCGGAATTGATTCAATAAGCACTCTCTCACCCTTGGTAAAGCCCTTATGAACAAGTGCAGAGTATCCGCCTATAAAGTTTACACCTACCGCCTTTGCGGCCTTGTCAAGTGTTTTTGCGATTTTTAAGCACTTTGTTGTATCAGGATTTTCGAGTGCATCAATTACTGTTGCAACAGGTGTTAGAGAAATTCGTTTATTGATAATAGGAATACCAAACTGCTTTTCAATATCCTCACCCACCTTTACCAAGTCTTTAGCATAGGTGGTAATTTTGCTGTAAATTTTATCACAAGCCCTATCAACATCAGGGTCTGTGCAGTCCTTGAGGGAAATACCCATGGTGATTGTTCTTATATCGAGGTTTTCCCTGTCTATCATATTTATAGTTTCGAGAATTTCAAAGGGGTTTATCATTTACTGTTCCTCCCCTTATATACGATGCATTGAGTTAAATAACTCTTCATTCTGCAGGTGGATTGACATTCCAATCTCGTCAGAAAGCTTCAAAAGCTTCTCTCCTACTTCGCCTACCGATGAGCTTCTCATATCAACAAGCATAATCATTGTGAATATATCATCGGTCATGACAGTTTGCGAAATATCAAGTATATTTATCTCATTCTCATAAAGCAAGGTACTTACTCTTGCAATAATACCAGGTCTGTCCTTGCCTACTACTGTAACAACTGCTCTCATTGTTAAACCTCCGTTAATTTTTTATCAACATAATAATACCACTAATCCGACAAAAAATCTACCTTTTTCTAAAAATTCATCGAATTAGAGGCAAATACTCAATTTTCAACACTAAATTTATTCCATTTGCTGACGTTTTGCCTCATACATAAGTACTGCTGCTGCAACCGATGCATTAAGTGAATCAATCTTTCCCCACATAGGAATTTCTGCGATGAAATCGCACTTTTCACGAACAAGACGTGAAAGCCCCTCCCCCTCGTTACCTATTACAATACCAAGAGAGCCTTTCATATCAATATCATACATCTTCTGACCATCCATATCAGCACCGACAATCCAGACCCCCTTATCCTTAAGCTCGTCAATCGTACGTGCAATATTGGTAACTCTTGCAACAGGGGTGTACATTGTAGCTCCCGAAGCTGTTTTTGCTGCAATGCTGTTTAAGCCTGCACTGCCGTGCTTTGGGATAATGACACCGTGAGCACCTGCACAATGCGCTGTTCTTATGATTGAGCCAAGATTATGCGGGTCGGTTATTTTGTCAAGAATGATAATAAACGGAGCTTCACCTTTTTCAGATGCAAGTGCAAATATATCCTCAACCGTCTTATAACTCTCGGCAGGAATTTGTGCAATTATTCCCTGATGATTTTCACCGTCTGCCATTTCGTCAAGCTTACGGCGGTCAACCTCGCTGATGGGGATTTTTAATGCTCTTGCCTTTTTTAATAGCGGCAAAAGTGAGCCGTCAGCATCCTTTTTTACAAATATTTTGTCTATATCAGCACCCGATTTGAGCGCTTCTGAAACGGGATTTCTTCCTACAAGCTTGTCCTGCATAATATCCTCTTTCCTAAAATATCCAAAACCTGCACAGACATAAATGTCTGTGCAGGTAATAGACTTTTATATATTAGTTATGTAAAAACTTATCGTGTATAGCCACAACTGCACGTTCAGCATCCTTCTGCTCAACTAGTACAGAAATTTTGATTTCAGATGTAGCAATCATATTGATATTGATATTTGCATTATAAAGTGCCTCAAACATTGTCGTTGCAACACCTGCATTGTTTACCATACCTGCACCAACGATTGATACCTTTGAAACATCCTTTGAGTAGTCAATCTTGTCTGCCTTTATAGTATCCCTATTAGCCTCGAAAATGTCAAGAACTGCAGGAAGGTCGCCCTCCGTTACAGTAAAGCTGATGTCCTTTTTGCCGTCTCTGCCGATTGACTGGATAATAAGGTCAACACCGATATTCTTCTTTGAAAGCAGTGAGAATACCGAAAATGCTTTCCCTGGTGTATCCTCTACACCAACAAGTGCAACTCTCGCACAGTCATTATCTCTTGTAACGCCTCTTACCAACATCTTCTCCACTTGATTTACCTCCTTAACATACGTTCCTTCTACTTTTTCAAGACTTGATTTTACTGCCAATTTTACATGATATTTTTTCGCCATTTCAACCGAGCGGTTATGAAGCACATTTGCACCCAATGATGCAAGCTCAAGCATTTCGTCGTAGGAAATATCATCGAGCTTCTTTGCATTCTTTACAAATCTCGGGTCTGCTGTGTAAACACCGTCAACGTCTGTATAGATTTCACAGACATCCGCACCGAGCGATGCAGCAATTGCTACTGCTGATGTATCAGAGCCACCTCTGCCGAGAGTTGTTATGTCGTCATATTTATTTACGCCCTGGAAGCCTGCAACAATGACAATCCTGCGCTTATCAAGCTCGTTTTGCAGTCTTTCGGTCTTTATCTTCTTAATTCTTGCTGCAGAATAGTTGGTGTCAGTCGAAAATCCTGCCTGCCAGCCTGTAAGTGAAACAACAGGTCTGCCAATTCTTTCAATAGCCATTGCAAGAAGTGCAACAGAAATCTGTTCTCCACTCGAAAGAAGCATATCCATCTCACGCTTTGATGCGTTTGGATTTATTTCCTGTGCCTTTTCAATCAAATCGTCGGTTGTATCTCCTTGTGCAGATACAACAACTATTACATCATTACCTTCATCATACGCCTCAACAATTCGTGATGCTACGTTATTAACACGCTCGGCATCTCTTACTGATGAACCGCCGTACTTCTGTACTATAAGTCCCATATTTATTCCTTCCTTTCTTATATTACCTGAACTATTGCACCAACATTATCTATTGTAAGCCTACGGCAGCTGCTTTTCTGACCAATAGACTCAAAATACCTGCTCATATTGTATTCAAAATCTTCATTCTGCGCACTGCACATAGCAAGAATTGTAGGTCCGGAGCCACTCAGCCAAACCGCATAGGCACCATTTTTATATGCTTCGTCAAATGTTTGCTCCATATTATCAATGTATGCCGCACGATACGGCTGATGAAGCTTATCTTTGACTGCTATTTTTAATTTTTCAAAATCTCCGGTAGCCATTGCAAGAGAAAATAAAGCCGCATGACCTGCATTATAGGCAGCATCTTTATGCGTTACCGTTTCGGGAAGTGATACACGGGATTTCCTTGTCAAAACAAAGAAATCAGGAACCATCGCCATAAACGATATCGGTTTTTCTATTTTGACAGACTTTGTAACAGTATGACTTCCACTCATTACCGATGTGCAAAAACCGCCATAGAGTGCCGGAGCGACATTATCCGGATGACCTTCCATTTTGGTTGCAATGTCAAGTATGTCATTATACGAAAGCTGTCTTCCGGAAATTACATTAGCCGCCAGCATACCACCAATTATGCACGCACTACTGCTACCTAAGCCTCTTGTCATTGGTATATCACTGTTCTGAACTATTCTCAGTCCTTTTGATTTATACCCAACCTTTTCAAAAACAGTTTTGATAGCACGATATATCAAGTTATTCTCACCGGTTGGGATATATTCTCCTATGCGTTGGTTTTCCACTACAAGACCAGAAGAAATCTCCTCTACCGTAATTGTATTATAAAGCGAAAGTGCTATTCCGAGCGAGTCAAAGCCTGCACCCATATTTGCACTTGTCGCAGGGACTCTTACCCGTACCATTTATGCCTCCAGAACCTTTATATAAGTACCGCCAAGCTTATTAACAGCCTGAACAAAATCCTTTTCTTTAATCAATGATGTTACAAAGCCAACTTCTCCCGATACAACATCGTCAATAAGCTCAACATCACCAAACATTTCGTTTATCTGCTCTTTTCCGGCAGATGTACGAACAAAATACGACCATTCCTTTTCTTCAGGTGCCATCATTTTGATTTTGTCTGTTTCCCATAGGATAGGACATTTAGCCGCTCCGTTTTTAACTATATCTATAACATCAGCACATACTGCACTTGCAGTAGCTTCCTTGCCTGCACCTCTGCCATAGAACATCGCATCACCGAGATAATTGCCACGAACCATTACGGCATTGAAAACATCACATACTCCCGAAAGTGGAATACTCTTTTTAACAAGCATTGGTGCTACACAAGCATACAGTGTGCCGTCGGGCATCTGCTGTGAATAGCCGATAAGCTTTATCGCTGAACCAAGCTTTTCTGCATATTTGACATCGTTTAATGACACATTACATATTCCCTCTGTCGGAATATTGCTGTAATCAACAAAGTAGCCAGTTGCCATTGAAGAAAGAATTGCAATCTTTCGGCAAGCATCGTGGCCCTCAATATCAGCTGCAGGATTGCGTTCTGCATAACCTCTCTGCTGTGCATCTGCAAGGGCATCTTCAAACTCACTGCCCTTATCAATCATTTCTGAAAGAATAAAGTTTGTAGTGCCGTTTAAGATTCCTGCAATACGCTCAATATCATTTGCCTGCAAGCATGATGCAATAGGTCTGATTACCGGAATACCACCACCAACCGATGCCTCAAACATATATCTTACACCCTTTTGTGCTGCGAGTGTCAGCAATTCAGGTCCGTATGTTGCAACAAGCTCTTTGTTTGATGTTGTAACACTCTTACCTGCCTCCAGAAGTGATTTTGTGAACTCATAAGCAGGATGCAGTCCTCCCATTGTTTCTGCAACAACAGAAATCTCAGCATCGTTTACAATATCGTTAAAATCCTTTGTGAATAATTCCTTTTGGGGATGGTCAGGAAAATCTCTTATATCAAGAATTTTTGCCACCTCAATTTCTTCTCCAGTTTTCTTCAAGAAGCTGCTGTTGTTAAAAATGTCATAAACTCCGCCACCAACTGTGCCGTAGCCAAGAATTGCAATCTTTGCCATTTCAAATATCCCTTTCGTATTATTTTACATTGACAGTAACTCTATCTTGTTTACTCCGTCTACACTCTTAAGCTTAGTAATCATCATCTCTAACCCTATTGCCATATTGTCAGTTCTCATTGATATTGTTACATTTGCGCTACCGTTAATCGGAATATTCTGATTGATTGTAAGAATATTAGCACCTGCATCAGACAAAAGTATCAATATGTCCGACAAAATTCCTGCAACATCGTCAAGCGTGAAAAAGAGTGTTACAATTTGCTCTGTGTCAAACTTTGAATGTGCAAACACATAGTTTTTGTACTTATAAAATGCACTTCTGCTTATATTGGCAGCACTCAATGCATCATTTATGGTTTTATATCTGCCGGAAGAAAGCTTTTCCTTAGCATCTACAACCTTTACAAGTACGTCCGGAGCAACCGTTCTATCTACCAAGATAAATGTAGAATCCATATGCTTTTAACCTCCGTTTATCCTTGTCAGAAAAACATTTGTACTTCCATTACAGTATATATTATCACACCTATTATATATTTGTCAACAAATCTTGTAACAAAAATCTACTTTTTTTATATAGTTCTTTTGGTTATTTTTACACAGATGAATATGAATTACATATTTCTATCAAAATAACATACCGCATTTGCCGCCATCGAGTACTTCTTAAATGCTGTAACTGCGATTCTCGGCATTACATCCTTGCCACCCTCTGTCATTGATGCACATACTGCAGTAAACAGCATAGACGGCGACGTGAGTTTTTCAAAGCCACTCTTTTGTTCTTCAGATAGTACCTTTCTGTATGCTTTAAGAACTGCTCTTGCAAGAGAAATCACAGTGTATTCTTTAAGCTTATTTATACCGAATATATCGGCAGCCTTTTCAAGTCCGAGTATAATATCTGCTGAATACTTACGTCTTGAGCGAAGATAATCGGACATTCTGATTGAGTATATCTCGCCTGTAAGCTTTCCGAACGCTCTTTTGGTATCAAGATATCCAGCCTCAATCGTATCAAGAATTGATGCAGTATCAAAATCGAGTATTCCTACAATTGGGTTTTTACACTTTACTTCTATAACATTAACACCATCAGGAACATACTGTCGTACCAAACCATATCCACCGACATCTATTGAGATTATATTTCTGTAACCCTTCTTTGTAAGCATTACAATCGGTTTATTATCAACCAATCCACCATCGACAAATGTCTTATCACCAATTATTCTTGCCTTTGTACCAGGCAAACAGCTACTTGCCATCAGATAGTCAACCAGCATCCCTTTCGGGATATCTGACTTAAACAGCTCTACCACTGCATTATCACTTAAAGAATACGTTAGCAGTCCGAAATCAACAGGAGAAAGAAGGAGCTTATTCTCATCTATTATACTCCTCAACAGTTTTTCAAGCGGTTCTAAACTGATACCTTTATTTTTCCGCATTTCCTCAACAAGTGCACCTATATTTTTTACCGACATCAGCTTTTTATCCGAAAATGTGCTCATATCCACAACATCGGATGTAGATATATTGCGCCATACTTCTTCTGCCAGTTCATAATCGCCCTGTGCAAAAATAGCAGCATTTATCGAGCCAATCGACGTGCCGCATATTGCACCAACTTTGATATCCTGCTCCATAATAGCGCGCCATGCACCTACTTCGTAAGCACCTCTTGCACCACCGCCTCCAAATACAACTCCGTACATAACCAAACCCTCCTTGAAAGAAAAACCCTTGTAGCATCATTTTATAATATGTGCTGACAAGGGCATTATACTCAATTAAGTAGTTTAATTTTTAGGATTAACAATATCTCTCCAGTCAAGGTCTCCTCTGTCAAGACCGTGGATTAAAACCTCTGCCGTTGCAAGATTAGTTGCAATTGGTATGTTGTGCATATCACAAAGCTTAAGAAGCGGTGATATATCCGGTTCATAGCCTTCGGCAGTTAAAGGATCACGGAAGAATAAAACCAAATCAATTTCGTTATATGCAACTCTTGCACCAATCTGCTGGTCGCCACCCTGCATTCCCGAAAGAAATCGGTAAACATCAAGACCCGTATTCTCATTTATGACTTTACCGGTTGTATCGGTAGCATAAAGCTTATGTTTTTCCAAAATGCCCTTATAAGCAATGCAAAACTGTGCCATAAGTTCCTTTTTCTTGTCGTGTGCTATGAATGCGATGTTCATTATCTTCCTCCTTTATACAATATGCTACAATTTATTATAACAAATTTTTCCGTATTTGTAAAGTATTTTTTGTGTATATTATGGAAGAAGTTCTCCAACATCATATCTTTCGGGCATTTCGCCGCTTATATCAAAATACTCATCAAAAATATCCTTTGCGACACCTGCAGCATTTACACCACGAACACCGTGTTCTATCACTACCGCAACAGCAATTTCCGGTTTTTCATAAGGGGCAAATGCAACAAACAATGCAGTGTTTGAACGCTCAGCGTTACCTTGTGCCGTACCGGTTTTTCCACCAACCTCTATGCCATAGTCACGGAATACCTTACTCGCCGAGCCTTCGTCAACTACACCATACATACCACGTTTTACAGCATCAAGGTTTTCTGCTGTTATAGGTATTCTTTCTTCAACCACCGCAGCACTCCTCTTAACCTCTACGCCATCCTCAGCTCTGTTTACACTTCTTATAACATGCGGACGGTAACGTGTTCCGCCATTTGCAATAGTTGCTATATAGTTAGCAAGCTGTAAAGGTGTAAAGTGAGAAAAGCTCTGACCGATTGATGCCTGAATCGTATCTCCGCCAAACCACTCTTCATCTTCTCCCTTAAGCTTTTTCTTATAATCAGGAGTTGCCATATTGCCCTTAGCTTCTTCCGACAGCTCAATTCCTGTATACTCACCAAGTCCAAACTTCTTTGCATAGGTCGAAAGAGCATCTATACCTGTACGCCTTCCTGCTTCGTAGAAATACAGATTACACGAGTCCTCTATTGCCTTTGTTACATTCTCCCAGCCATGAGATAACCCTTGTTCAAGATTTATCCAACATCTCGGTTGGTAATCTTTGAAGAATTTATACACACCGTTACATATGAGCTCTTCATCTGTTGTTACTGCACCGGTTTCAAGTGCTGCAACAGCAGTCAACGGCTTAAATGTAGAACCAGGTGAATATGTTCCGCTTATCGCTCTGTTCCAAAGTGGCTTTGCATCATCATTCGAAAGCATTGAATAGTCCATATTGAATGTTTCCGGATTGTATGACGGATATGTTGCCAGTGCAAGAACTTCTGCGCTGTTTACATCGAGAACAACAGCGGCACCGGCATTTGCATCAGCTCCCTTTTGAGGACCTCTGCCTACACCTTTTGCGGCAATATCTTCAATTGTATTTTTCAAGGACTCCTCCGCAACCATCTGAAGTTCAGAATCAATTGTCAGCACAACATAGTTGCCGGAAACGGCATCCTCGTTCACAATTCCTAAAAGTTCTCCGTTATCTTCCGCTCCGAGAACCTTCTGTCCATCAGTTCCCCTGAGGTCATTTTCGCATATCTTCTCTATTCCCTGTTTTCCGACATAGTCATTCATTGCATAGCCTTTTTCTCTCAGTTCCTCGTATTCTTCCTTATATATCTTACCTATTCTGCCAAGAGTGTGAGCTGCAAGACTTCCAAACTCATACTGTCTGAAATATTCGGTCAAAACTTCAATGTCAGGAAATTCACTTTTTCTCTCCTTGACCTTCATCACAACTTCAATATCCACGTCAGATGCTACTGTATACGGAGTAGAGTATGAGAAACCATTCATTTCTGCATTGTAACGGATACCAATTACAGCGCGAAGCTTGTCAGGTTCGTATTCACCTTTAATTTCAAATACTTCGTCTGCATAAAAACTCATTACTTCTTCGGCTGTCATACCGTCTTTAAGTCGTCTTTTACTGTCAAACCATGCTTTTTTCTCGTCATCTACACTTCCGTTTTTGTTATCGTCTGTAAATGTGTATTCATACGGGTACTGCGATATCGGCAAGCTGTCAGAAAACTCATAGCCTGATTCCGCCAATACGTCTGCCAGCTTAAAAAGCATTGTGTTTATTTCATCGTTCGGCATATTGGTCTTTAGCCACAAAACAGAATAACCTTTTCTGTTTGTAACAAGATTTTTACCGTTTCTGTCCTTAATATCACCTCTGGGTGCTTTTTCCTTAACAATTGCTGTCGAACGGGCATTAGAAGCCGCAAGATAAGCTTCTCCTTTGATAATCTGAAGACTGTAAAGTCTTGCTGCAAGAATTATTCCAATTATAACTGTAAGCACTCTTAGTACCGTTAAACGTTCAATTCTCATACATATCTCCTTCCCGCAAAAAGACGTTTTGCCAGAGGATATAGCACAAGTGCAAATACCGTATCAATCACAGCAAGCGGCAGGGCAACAGACCACAATGTCTGCAACGCCGAAAAATCACTTATTCCCCGCCCATTTAAAAAGAAATAAATCATCTCGCCACCAAGTCCGAAAACAAACACACCAACGAGTGCAATTATAAGGCTGTTTCTAAATAGTCGTGATGAAAAGAAATATACTGCCGCCGCAGACAAAGTAAATACCGCAGTTGCTGAGCCAAATTCTCCACCGCCTGATATGTCTGCCGCCAATCCACAAAAGAACGCTGTCGCCAATGCATCGTTGTATTCCTCACTTACAGAAGCTACAGTAAGAGAAAATGTAAATAACAACCACGGAGTTAATGAAAATATTTCAAATTGACGCACAAATAACACTCTTTCCAACACAAAAAGAGCTACTGCCGTCAAAAATATTTTTAGTATCTTCATAGAAACTCAACCCTCAGCATTTTCAATTTCATCTTCTGTTATTTCCCCAACATAATCGGCATCTTCCGTAGCATCCTGAACGTAATCGGGGGTTACACTTTCTCTCGTCCAGTCTGTTATAACCAACACCTCAAACAGACGTGTAAAATCAGCCGCCGGTTCTACAACGGCATATACAACCACTCCGGAATTATCCTTCTTAATTTCGCTCACCCTGCCAATGGTAATATCAGGAGGATATATACCTCCTATTCCCGATGTTTCCACAATATCACCATCAACAAGCTCTGCCGCACCCGATATGTAATCAAGTCGCAATTTTTTATCCTTTGCAAGCTTCAAATCACCTTCTGCAACAGCCAGGTCTCCGGTTCTTGCAATCCTTATGCCTAAAGAATGTTCAGGTGATAAAATAGTTGTTATTCTCGCCCAGTCTCCACCAACCTCTGTTACACGCCCTACTATTCCCGCTGAGGAAATGACAGCATCTTCTTTTTCAACTCCGTCCTTACTTCCTCTGTTTATGGTAACAGTCTCTGAAAAATTGTCCCAATCATACGATATCACCTGAGCAGTCAAAACCTCTTTATTTACCATCTGCTCTTTTATTCCAAGCAAATCCTTTAGCCTTTTGTTTTCCTCGATATACTCTTCTGCACCGCGATTTTCTTTAGTTAGCTCATCAATCTGCATTTTCAGTTCTTCAATCTCTGCAAGAAGCTCGTCCTTATCAGCATTATTCTTCCCGATATTCATTACTGGCGAAAACAGCTTCGCAAACACACCTTCAACAGCTGACGTCGCACCACCGGCAACACGTTCTGGCGCACCGTCTGTAAAATGCGAAACTGCCGCCAACAGAATTGCAGCAGCAAGAGCAACAACGGTTATCAATATTGGTTTATTTCTAAAAAATGACATATTAGATGCCTGTTCCTTTCATTTATAGTTAACGTCTTCTGCCAACTTCCGAACGACGCAAAATAACAGGCTTTGAAAGTGCAACTTCCGTTCCGAGTACAACGCAGTTTTCAGCACCGTCGACAATTCTTGTCTTTATTCCTGTTGCATTTTCTATTACCTCATCAATACCACGAAGATAAGCACCGTTTCCTGTTATAACTATCCCTGATGAGAGCACGTCTGCTGCAAGCTCGGGCGGTGTGTCCTCAAGTGTATCAAGAACAGCATTTACAATTCCTGTTACTACATCAGAAATTGCACCTCTTATTTCAGCGGCATTTACACGTACATTTCTGGGAAGTCCCGTTGCCGTTTCTCTTCCCTTTACATCGTACGTTCCTTCGGTGTTTTGTCTTGTAGCAGAACCGATTTCAAGCTTTAGCTCTTCAGCGGTATTTGTTCCGATTGTAACAGCATACTGATGTCGCATATATGACACAATGGCATTATTCATCGCATCACCGGCGCATCTGATACTTCTTGCCGACACTATGCCGCCAAGTGAAATGACTGCTACTTCGCAAGTTCCTGAGCCAATATTTACAATCATACTGCCCTGCGCCGCCTCAACAGGCAAGCCTGCACCTACTGCTGCCGCCACCGGTTCTTCAAGCAAAGCAACGCTTCTTGCTCCTACAGCAGTAAAAGCTTCTATAACCGCTCTTCTTTCTACATCTGTGATACCAGATGGCACTCCGACAGCAACTCTCGGTTTAATAATCGGTCGTTTACCAGCCGCCTTATACAAAAACGCTTTTATCATTGCGGCAGTTGCCGTAAAATCAGCAATAACGCCATCTCTGACAGGGCAAACAGCAATTATATTGTCAGGTGTTCTTCCCAACATATCTTTTGCTTCATTACCCACGGCAAGTACCTTTTTGCTCTCCTTATCAAGCGCAACAACAGATGGCTCGGACAAAACCAAGCCCTTTCCCTTCACGCATATACGAGTTGTTGTACTTCCAAGGTCAAAGCCTATATCAGAATAAATCCCAAGAAAAGATAAATCCATCTGTATTTCTCCTTATCAATTATTTTTAAGTATTTCTATACAAAATTCATCACGAAGTATGTCTGAAAGACGGGACACCGGCAAACCAACCACGTTAAAATAATCGCCGTCAATCTTCTCGCACAAAAGAGCACCTTTCCCCTGAATCCCGTATGCACCTGCTTTGTCCATAGACTCTTTTGTGGATACATAAAGGTCTATCACTTCACGGCTCAGGTTTTTGAATTTGACCTTTGTGGTTACGCTGTCGCATACGGAAAAACCGTCTTTTAAGCGGAACACGCAAATTCCGGTTATAACAGAATGTTCTCTGCCTGAAAGTGATTCAAGCATTCTGATCGCCTCGTCTTTATCCGTCGGCTTACCGAGGATATTTCCTTCAGAAACAACAACCGTATCTGCCGAAATCACAATTTCATCCGTCGTATTTTCAAGTCTTTTTGCAGCAGCCGCAGCCTTTAACAGTGCAAGCTCCTGAACATAGAGCTCTGCACCTATCTCCGGCGATATACTGCTCTCGTCTGCATCAGATACTACCACCTCGAACCGAAGTCCAACATTCTTTAATATCTCGCTTCGTCTTGGTGATGCTGATGCCAAGATAATTTTTTCCATAATTAAATTCCTTTATAAAAATCCTCTGTAAAAATGTCCTCTTGTAAAGTCAGCCGGAGTTTTAGCCGGAGAATTTCCCAAGTATTCTTTAATAATTCTTTCAACATCTTCAGGCTTTTCATCATAAAACCAAAGCTGCAAGCCATCTATACCGCTATCCGTTAAATCATCAATCTTATCTGCCATATATATCGGTTTGGAATTGAAAATTTCGCTTATACACTCCTCACCGCAAGCAATTGGAAACAACTCGCCACGTCTGTCAGAAAGCAAAACACCTCCTGAGCATTTACCGTTTTGACTTGACGGACACTTACGCATAAGCATAAGCGGAAGTCTGCCATAAGCAATCACCTCTGTCGGACATATGCCTGAAATTTCCTTAATGTCCTTAAGATTAAGCTCCGGAGACAGCGTAAGTGCCGACATATTATTGAAAGCTGCCACTGTTTCGCTGTTTGTTATGTTGAGCCTGAATCCGCCATACTGCTTTTTATCTCCGAATTTATACGTCTGGGCATTATTCATCACCATAATTGCTTCTGTTTCAGGTGTATGCCCAACACCAATTCCAGACATAAGTGTTACCCTTTCAACATCTGACTGTACCGAGGAAATAATATTGTCAGGTGCAACAACTCTTTTAACTCCGCACTTTGCCGCCATTTCCGCCTGCGCTTTCGTTCTGCAAACTGCAACAAGATACGGCCTTTGTGATTTTTTCTTTAATTTCTCCGGATTGTATGGAGCAACAGTTCTTTCTGGTATCACAGTCCTCAGCCTGTCCATCCCTACACAAACATTTCTCCTTACTGCATTTATCTCGCTAACAGGCAAGGTCGCCTTTCCGTCTGTCATAACCGAACAGCTCTTTGCGTAATAAATGCTTGTTCCGAGCTTTTGAAGCTGCTGTGATATTCTATCCTCCGAAATAGGTGCCTTTATCGCATCCTCAGCAATAATCTCACCGGCAACCGTTTCTACGTTACCATCCTCATCAATCATTGTTACATTAAGAGGTTGACCTACTTTCAGCTCAGCATATATATCAACACCAATTTTTCTGAAATTTGCATTGGTATCGGTATATTTAGCATATTCTAAAGCAACATCACCACTTGCAACATTCGACGGACTTTTTCCGCTCATCATATCTTTACCGCCACCATACCATCCTTTTGAAAATCCACTGCGGTTAAAGGTGTCCAGCAAAGCCCTTCTGTCATCGTCTGTTATTACTTTACCATCAAGAGCTTTTCTATAAACGCCCACTGCCGTTGCAACATATCCTGCACTCTTAAGTCTTCCCTCAATCTTAAACGAATTTATACCCATGTCAGAAAGCTCTTTTATATTGTCAGCAAGACATAAATCCTTAGGGCTTAAAAGGTAGCCCTCATTTAAGTATTTACCATTTTTTACAAGTTCATACGGTAATCTGCATGGCTGGGCACACATTCCTCTGTTACCGCTTCGTTGACCTATTATGCTCGACATAAGACATTGACCGGAATAGGAAAAGCACAGTGCACCGTGTACAAACACTTCAAGCTCCGTTTGCGTACCGTTTCTTATATATCTTATTTCATCTGCCGTCAACTCTCTCGATAGGATAACACGCGAAAACCCACGTTCTGCAAGTGCCTTGACACCATCAAGTGTTGTAGTGGTCATTTGAGTGCTTGCATGAAGAACTATTTCAGGCATAAGCTGTTTTATACGTTCTGCCATACCCACATCCTGAATGATTACTGCATCAATACCCATACGGTATGCTTCTGACACATATCGCACAAACTCCGCTCTCTCTCGTTCTTTAACAAGTGTATTAGCAGCAAGATGCACCGAAACACCGCGAAGATGGCAGTAGTCAATCCATTTCCCAAGACAATCAAGTGTAAAATTATCTGCACCATTCCTCGCAGAAAACCGGTCCGCACCCAGATAAACGGCATCTGCACCGCTTTGCACTGCAGCAACAAGTGCACTCTCACCGCCTGCAGGCGCAAGAAGTTCTCTATCTGTCATATCTGTTAGCCTCTGTCTATCATATCAAGAAATTCTTTTTCTTTAATTATCCAGTCAAGTCTCATTCTTTCTTTTTCCTTGCGGAACTCTTCCTGCTGCTCAGCATTGATTTTCTTAAGCTCTGCTATACATGATTCTGCAGCCTGAAGCTTCTTATCAAGCGCATCAACACTGTCAAGGTCATCTTTTATGCTATTAAGCATACGTTCAGTCTTAAGCTCGCTTGACAGATTAAGCGCAGTAAGTACAGCCGCCATATCATATGTAATCTTTGAATTACTGCCGATAAGCTCACTCATCCGATTATTAACATCATCTGCTATCGCTACTATATGCTCCTGTCCCTCGTCAGACACAATCGTAAAATTCTTTCCACATATGCTTACTCTTACTCTTGAGCTATGCTCCATATTTACACAGCCTTTCATATTATTGGTTCATTTGTGTATATTTTATCCATTATATAACAT
>JAHAZB010000096.1 GCA_018384175.1 Eubacteriales bacterium | reverse complement strand
GTCTATAACTATACAAGAAAAATATAATTTATCTGTTTTGTAAAAATTGCACAAAAACACGGTTTGGATACCGTGTTTTTGACAATTATTATGCTTGACCTATTTTTTCCATAAGCTTCTTAATTCTTGTAACAGGAACAAGAAGATTGCTGATTGTGTCGTCATGGTTCAAAGTATCAACAAGAAGTGAAATATACTTTGTCATATCAACTTCACAATACCACTCTCTCTGCAAAAGCTCAGGTGTACGATAAACAAGGTTTGTTGTAAATACTTTATCAATCTCGCCTTTTTCATATGCAGCATCGAACTCTGTAAGTCCGTTTACAAATAAACCGAAAGCAGTAAACACAAATATTCTCTTTGCTCCCTGCTCTTTAAGCTTTCTTGCAATATCAAGTACAGACTCACCACTTGAAATCATATCATCAACAATCATAACGTCCTTGCCTCTGACATCTCTGCCCAAATATTCGTGAGCTTCAATTGGGTTCTTACCATCAATAACAACAGAATAGTTTCTGCGCTTGTAGTACATTCCCAAGTCAAGACCAAGAACAGATGAATAATACATACAACGATTCATACCGCCCTCGTCAGGTGATATAACAATTGTTGATTCTTTGTCAAATTTGATATCAGGAACAGCTCTTGTAAGTGCTTTTATCATTTGATATGTAGTCTGAACATCGTCAAAACCGGAAACAGGAATTGCATTTTGCACTCTTGGATCGTGAGCATCAAATGTCAGGATATTAGATACACCCATCTTCACAAGCTCCTGCAATGCAACTGCACAGTCCAAAGATTCTCTTGCTGTTCTTCTATGCTGTCTTCCCTCGTAAAGCATCGGCATAATAACAGTAATTCTTCTTGCCTTACCGCTTATAGCAGCGATAATTCTCTTAAGGTCCTGAAAATGATCATCCGGACTCATACATGCTTCCTTGCCGTACATTTTATAAGTAACACCGTAGTTAAACACGTCGCAAATAATATATACGTCATGACCACGTACAGTTTCGTTAATTACGCATTTAGCCTCACCGGTACCAAATCTCGGACACTTAACATGTGTAACATATGTGTCAACGTCCTCGTAATCCTTTCTGAACTGCTTGAGATACCAGTCTATCTTACTTGTAATCTCCTCACAGCCTCTCATACTGATGATACTGAGCTTTCCGAAAATCTGATTTGATTCCTCACAATGACGTTCCATATGCTCCTCCTTAAATATAAATAATTACCAATACTAATATACCACATATATTTTCTTTTTTCAAGCAAAATCGACATTGTTTTCTCTTTTTGTTATACTAAACAAAAAAGTCAAAAATTTATATATACTTTTTTGTTATTCCTGTTCTTATCAGAGAGTCAATAGTTATCATAGACAAAATCATTTGAAGAGGAAACACTATAACATTTTTAACAATTCTAGATGTAAGATAAACAAAGTATGCCTTCTGATATAATATAGCAAGCCAGAAAGTATTCAAAAGTGTGTATACAGCCACGACAACAACCATCGTAGAAATTATAACACGAAGACGGCATGACTTTTGCGGCGCACCGTACAAGAATATTCCGTATATTAAACCGGTAATAGCAGACGATATTGTAAATCCGGGAAAGAAACCACCAGGAGAAGGAAACAGAAAGAATCCAAGCACATCGCCTATCGCACCAACTAACATTGATGTAACCGGTCCTGTAAGATAGCCGGCTATAACTATCGGCAGAAAGGTCAGCGACACCCTTGACTCAACAGCTATTGGGATTTTAACCATATACAACACCACATATAAGGCAATCATCATCGCTGCCGTTGAGAGTGTGATAGGCTTTTTGAGCTGCATTGCTGATTTTTTGAACATAAAAAAACACCTCCAAAATTTATAGCCACTAAAACGGAGGTATTACAAAGCCTCTATTTTGGCAGCGGGATGCGACTACTGCACCGCAAGGCAGAAACAATTTCTGCTTTTCGTTTGTGCGACAACTCCCCGTTCGCACAACACTTAACGCGCAACAGCCTACTCTGCATTTTTTGTTATTATATCACAGTTTCCTGCAGTTTGCAACAGTAATTTCTATATTTTGTAATTTTATAAAAAATACGGCAGCCTACATTAGTCAGCTACCGCTATAAATATCCTAAAATCGTTCTATGCCTTTCTTCCACAGCTTTATATCAGCAAAACAAATCATTGTTCCATACAAGTAGCATAATAATTCCGCAAACTGCAGAAACAGGAATACTGCCTTATAGCCTGAAAGTGCGATTATTAACGGAGAAACAAGATATATAAGTATTGTACCGCCGGCACTTCCCCAAGAAACAATCAGTGTTCCTCTTTTATATTCTTCGCAGACATATATGTAGTCATAATCTTGACAAGCGGTGGCCACATAAAGCTTTGTGCAAAGCCGTTAATACACCAAACAACAAGCATCTGATAAGGACTGATACACAAAGGAATTATCAGATTCATCACAATTGTCATAACGAACCCTAAAGAAATGAGCTTTTTTTGCGAATACTTATCACCCATAACACCACTTATAATCTGTCCGACACCGTATGTAATAAAACTTTCGGTAACAGACATCAAAAGCAGACTTCTTGATAAGCCTGTCGCACTCTCCATTTGGATATGATTGCACCAAAGTTAATTCTTGTTAAGTAGCTTGCCATATATGTTAACATACATAAGACAGCAAGTAACATTGCTTCATTCTTTGTTTTTAACCCTTTCATTATTCGACCACGCAAATACAAAATTCTTCAATGTTATAATACCGCAGATTAAGATTTATGTTGATGTTTTAGCAAAATTTGCAGAAAAAAGATATGTATTATTTCTTGACTTTTTCATATAATAAGGTATAATAATATAGTAAATATGGGGATGCAACGGCTTCGACGGGGGCAGTGAGGCATCGTAAGCGGGTAGTGCGGCAACACTTTAATCTACCAAATTCTTAAAAATAAACGCTAACAATAGAGTAGCATTAGCTGCCTAAGTGCAGCCGTCTTAACCTACTTTACCGCGCGTAGGAATTAAGGCGAATACCAAGCGGTCAACCTGAATGAGCCATGCTCCTAACTCATCAGGCATCAGGAGCTACTGAGCATAATACTTTGACTGTGGAGTATGTGCGAGGGAATTTTATTCATAGTCTACACCCGTAGAAATCGGTGAGGATTTGTTTTCGGACACGGGTTCAACTCCCGTCATCTCCACCACGTCAGAGCAAAGTGCGTTTGACTCCGTTTTTGCCTTATGGCAAAAACATTCGTCCACTCCCTTGCTCTTCCTTCTCCCCAAAAAGCCAACGGCTTTTCGGGGACCCCAGAAGTGCTGATGGAGAAAGTTCGGATACTAACGCATCTGCTCCACCAAACAGGTATAAAGTGAACACCTACTACTTGAAAAATGCCTTTGTAGTAACGGTTTGGCTTTAATACCTACATAAAAAATCCGCGGTTAAGGTGTAAATCCTCAACCGCTTTTTAGTTGCTTATCGGTTAGTTTCGATAAAGTATTTTACAAGGTCAGGCAAAATGCCCTGCCGCGATACATTACCGATAAATGATACATCGGTTATCTTTGGCGGTGTCTTGCCGTTGGTGTGCCGCCTTCACAGATTTGATGTACAGAAAAAAGTGTGATATAATGGAATGGACACAAACAAATCCAAAATCACAGGAGGATTTTTTATGTCAATCAAAATATGTCAAGAAATTGTGATCCGTATGATAATGCCGTAGCCGAAAACTTTTTCAGTTGCCTCAAATGTGAACTCGTTCATCACAAGCATTACAAAACCAAAGATGAGGCACAAGCCGATATATTTGCATATATTGAAACATATTACAATTCCGTAAGACCTCAAGCGGCGCTTAATTGGCTCTCTCCGCTTGCATACGATCACTTACTCAGTGTTTATGGTAGATGCGTCGCTTGACAATGAGAGGCCGATATGATAGGCTTGTGCTGATGCGAATCGCCATCCGGGCTGTTTCGTCCTTTCGCCGAATTTCATGTCAGCAGAGGTCGCCCGCAAGTGAACCGTGGAATAAATGCGGGCGTATTTCGAAAACAAAAGAAAGATTACGATTCATTCTGTTTTTTTGTAGCTTTTCTGTGTCCATTTTTACTGGGAGGGCACAAGACATCATACGATGTCTTTTTTTGTGTGTTTATATCCGAAAGGACACAACGTCATTACGAGCGATAGCGAGTATATCATTTGAGCGCTTACGGTCAACATCATTCTATCGGTTTTTGATTATCTGTCCTACCTACAATATAATCAACAGAAGTGTTATACAAATCCGCCAGTTTAATAAGCATTGAAACAGGTATCTCTCGAATACCTCGTTCATAACGTGAATATACTTGTCTGTTACATGTTAAATAATCTGCTACTTGTTGTTGAGTCATGTCATTGTCAATTCTTAAATCGTACAGTCTTTTAATAAACATTAAATCACCTCTTGACTTTGATGTTACCATATGGTAATATCAAATTGTCATTATGGTACCATTCGGTACTGCAAAGGAGGATTATAATGAAAATTAAAACAGAGATGTTAAGAGGTTATATAGCCGATTTAATCACCGAAGATATTGTAGATTTTGAAATTGATGCAGACGAAATAGCTAATACTACCGCAATAAAAATGGTAGCTGAAATTCAACAAATTCTTATTGACAGTGGTGATTCTGATTTTGAAACAGTAGAAAAGATAGTTCGTGTATTTGAAAAATATAAAATTGACAGCGGATGTTGTCATGATTTTTAGAATATGCAGAAATTTAGAACTTCATTCAGAAATATAAGGTAGGTATGATTATATAATCATACCTACCTTATACGCAAAAAAAATGGACTCTTAAAATTAAGAGTCCATAAATTTTATATTTATGATTGATTAGTTAAGGATTGCAAGCTCTGTATCCTTATCGAAGATATGAATTTTATTCATATCCATTGCAATCTTAATCTTATCGTTAGCATTAGCAGTTGAGCGCTGGTTAACTCTTGCAGTAAATGCCTCGCCCTCAATCTTGAGATAGAGATATGTCTCAGCACCAAGCATTTCTGTTACTTCAACGTCAGCATCAACAACAGCGTTAGGTGCACTTGCAATATAACCTTCGTCATCATGCATATCCTCAGGTCTGATACCGAGAACTACTTCCTTACCTATGTAAGCCTTAAGCTCCGGCTTAGAAGCCTTACCCTCAGGAAGCTTAACTGACTGGTTACCGAATACGAAGTAAACACCGTCATCCTTCTGAGTAAGTGTAGCATTGATGAAGTTCATCTGCGGGCTACCGATAAATCCAGCAACGAACATATTAACAGGCTCGTTGTAAAGCTTTGACGGAGAATCAATCTGCTGAACGATACCGTCCTTCATAACAACGATTCTTGAACCCATTGTCATAGCTTCTGTCTGGTCATGTGTAACGTAGATAAATGTTGTCTTGAGACGCTGATGAAGCTTCTTAATCTCTGTTCTCATAGCAACACGAAGCTTTGCGTCAAGGTTTGAAAGCGGCTCGTCCATAAGGAATACCTTAGGATTACGAACAATCGCACGACCCATAGCAACACGCTGTCTCTGACCGCCTGACAAAGCCTTCGGCTTTCTGTCAAGAAGATGCTCGATATCAAGAATCTTAGCAGCCTCTGTTACACGTTTTTTAATTTCATCCTTCGGAGTCTTTCTGAGCTTAAGACCGAAAGCCATGTTCTCAAAAACTGTCATATGTGGATAAAGAGCATAGTTCTGGAATACCATCGCGATATCTCTATCCTTCGGAGCTACGTCGTTCATAAGCTTTCCATCGATATAAAGCTCTCCTTCGCTGATTTCCTCAAGACCGGCAATCATTCTAAGTGTAGTTGACTTACCACAACCTGAAGGACCAACGAGAATAATAAAATCGTTATCAGCAATATCAATTGAGAAATCACTTACAGCTGTTACTCCACCTGCATATCTTTTGTAAATACTTTTAAGTTGCAAATCTGCCATTACAGAATACCCCTTTCTGAGCAATTATAATTACTTAGATATAATAACATACTTTTGCTCAAATGTGTAGACTACAATTATCCAAAATTTTATTTTTTTTTTAGTCAAAACAACTAAACATATACAAATTATGAATTTTTTCTGTCTTCAATCACTTTTTGAGCCACGTTTGCAGGCGCTTCCTGATAGCGTTCAAACGCAAATGTGAAGGTGCCTCTTCCCTGACTCATTGAGCGAAGGTCGGTTGCGTACTTGAACATTTCTGCCATCGGAACTTCAGCTTCTACGAGATTTAAGCCCTCTCTGTCGCTCTCGCCCATACCCATAATCTGACCTCTGCGCTTATTGATATCGCCAATGATATCTCCCATTACAGCTTCAGGTATATATACCCTTAGTTTTCCAATCGGTTCAAGAAGAACAGGCTTTGCATTTGCAATACCGTCTTTGAAAGCGATAGCTGCTGCAGTCTTAAAAGCCATTTCCGATGAGTCTACCGGATGGTATGAACCATCAACAAGTGTTGCTTTGAGGTTTACAACCGGATATCCGGCAAGAACACCTGATGCGCACGCATCTCTTAGTCCCTTTTCAACTGCAGGGAAATAGTTCTTGGGAACACTACCGCCAAATACTTTCTCTTCAAATATCATTTCTTCTGAAACGCATGGCTCAAATTCAATAAATACATGACCATACTGTCCATGTCCGCCTGATTGTTTCTTATGCTTACCCTCAGCCTTAACCTTTCCTCTGATTGTTTCTCTGTATGCAACAATCGGCTCTGAAAGATTCATTTCTACTCCATACTTTGCCTTAAGCTTACTTGACAGGATATCAATATGCTGTTCTCCCTGACCGTTAATCAAAGTCTGTTTTGTTTCTGTATTATTAGTAATTGAGAATGTGGGATCTTCTTCAGCAAGCTTATTAAGACCTGATATGATTTTTTCCTCATCACCCTTCTTAACAGCTTCAACTGCCATTGAAAGCACAGGTTCAGGGAAATCAATACCGGTAAGGATAATATTCTTATTTTCTGCACAAAGTGTATCACCGGTACCGGTCTTGTCAAGCTTCGCAACAACACCTATATCTCCCGCACTTACACTCTTAACTTCAATCTGTTTTTTGCCTCGGAGCATATAGAGCTTACCTATTCTCTCATTTTCACCCTTATTAGCGTTAAATAATGTAGAATCCGCATTAACTGTACCTGAGTAAACTCTGAATGCGCTCATTTTACCAACATATGGGTCAGCTATTGTCTTAAATACAATCGCTGCAGCACTATCAGAAACCTCCTGCACTACTTCAATCGGTTCTCCGCTTGATGCAACGTGCGCTATTTCTGCAATCTCGTTCGGTGCAGGCAGGTATTTTGAAATACCGTCCATAAGCGACCTTACACCAATATTGTCAAGTCCGGAACCACAGTATACAGGATAGATACTTCCGTCCTTAACACCTTTTCTTATTGCCTTTTGGATTTCGTCAAAAGTAAATTCTTCGCCGTTAAAGTATTTATTCATCAAAGCATCGTCTGTTTCTGCAACAGCTTCCATAATCATATCACGAAGCGGTGCAACAATCTCTGCCATACCCTCCGGCACAGGAATGTCAACTCTATCCTGCCCCTCATAGCGACGTGCTGTCATATCTACGATATCAACAAAGCCCTTAAACTCATCGCCCTCACGGATTGGATATACAAACGGTGTAATTGACTTTCCGAATTTCTCCTTCATTTCCTCAAGTGTTCTCTGATAATCAGCTCTGTTATCATCAATCTTATTTACAAAGAATACAATCGGAACACCCTTTGTTCTTGCATACTTAAATACCTGCTCAGTACCGACAGAAACACCACTTCTGCCGCTAAGTGCGATAAGTGCAGAATCTGCTGCTCTTAAGCCTTCTTTTACCTCACCTACGAAGTCAAAGAATCCCGGTGTATCTATAACATTAAGCTTTGTATCCTTCCATTCAACAGGTGCAAATGCACAAGAAACAGAAAGCTGTCTCTTAATTTCTTCTGTATCATAATCACAAACGGATGTACCATCTAATACGCTACCCATACGGTCGGTAGCTCCTGCATTAAAAAGCATTGCCTCGACAAGTGTTGTCTTACCGCATTTTCCGTGTCCCATCACTGCGATGTTACGAATATTTTCCATTTTGTAGTTGTTCATAGCTTTCCAGCCTCCTTTTTGTACTCTTATTAAATATTTACCCACAAATATATCACATAAAACAAAAAAAGCAGTGTCATATATGTAAAATATAACAC
>JAHAZB010000095.1 GCA_018384175.1 Eubacteriales bacterium | reverse complement strand
GAGAGTATTGATATATTTAGGACTAAATATATCATACAAGAAATTATTATGCCATTTTTTTATTATTATGACCCGACTTATGTGTTGGTGCTAATTGCATTTGCACTTTCAATGTTTGCATCATTTGGAGTTAATGCAACGTTCTCAAAATATAAAAAAGTCAGGAGTAGCCGTGGTATTACCGGTGCAGAAGCTGCACGTAAAATTCTGGACGGAAACGGTCTATATAATGTAAAGGTTGAACACATATCCGGAAACCTTAATGACCATTTTGACCCGAAAGCCAACGTAATAAGGTTGTCCGATGCAACCTATTCCGACAGCTCTGTTGCGGCGATAGGAGTTGCAGCGCATGAGGCAGGGCATGCTGTTCAGTATGCAACAAATTATGCACCAATTAAAATCAGAAATTCTATAGTACCGGCTGTAAACATTAGTACATCGCTTTCGATGCCGCTTTTTCTTATCGGACTTTTGCTTAATATGGCTGGGCTTACTCTGATAGGAATTATCTTGTTTTCGGCATCATTGCTGTTCCAGCTTATTACTCTGCCGGTTGAATTCAATGCATCGGGCAGAGCTATCAGAATTCTTGATACAAGCGGTATGCTTGAGGGAAGCGAGCTTACCGGTGCAAAAAAAGTCTTAAGAGCAGCGGGGCTTACCTATGTTGCGGCTGTTGCGGCGTCTGCACTGCAGTTATTAAGACTTCTGCTTATTGCAAACAGACGGAGAGATTAAATGAAAAGTTCGAGGGAAGCCGCACTTGCGGCAATCTATGAAATTGAATATAACGGAGCATACTCAAACATTATCCTGAAAAATGTGCTTAGTGAAACCAAGCTCGACAGCAGGGACAGGGCATTTGTTTCTGCTCTTGTGTATGGTGTTACGGCTAAAAAGAGAGTTCTCGATTATATGATAACCGAGCTTTCCAGTATTAAATTGAAGAAAATATCCAAATATATATTGATAATTCTCAGAATGGGACTTTATCAATTGAAGTTCATGGACAAAATCCCTGACAGTGCGGCAGTTAATGAGAGTGTGCGTCTTGCAAGGAGATATAGCCATAGTGCCTCGGCAGGATATGTCAACGGTATTTTGCGTAATGCGGCTAAAACAAGCTTTGCTCTGCCGGAGGATTTGGCTGTTAGAGAATCGTTTGCTGACGAAAATGCAAAGAGACTTATAATGGACTATGGTGAGCGGGCTGAGCATATAATGGCAGCACTTAATAATGAGCCTAAAATGACAATACGGGTAAACACACTTAAAACAACAGTAAATCAGCTTAAGAAGCAGCTTGAAGCGGTGGAATGTCCGTATTGTCCGGAAGGGTTATATGTAAAAAAACTGGATACGTCATCAAGTGCTGAATATGATAATGGATTATTTACTGTGCAGGATGCTGCGCCGATGGTGGCTTGTAAGGTGCTTGCTCCTAAAAAGGGTGATACCGTTATAGACCTTTGTGCAGCTCCGGGTGGGAAGACTACATATCTTGCCGAGTTGATGGGAAATAATGGAAATATATATGCTTTTGATATACATTCGCACAGAGTAGCACTTGTGAGAAAGAATGCAAAAAGGCTTGGGATTGATATAATCAATGCACAAGAAGGCGACGCAACAGTCTATAACAAAGAGTATAAAGAGGTTGCTGACAAAGTGCTTGCAGACGTACCGTGTTCCGGAATAGGAATTGCAAGAAGGAAACCGGAACTAAAGTATAAGACAGAAGTTGAAGAGCTGGCTGGTATACAGCTTGCCATACTTACAAACGGTGCAAAATATTTGAAAAAGGGTGGGGAGCTGGTATATTCAACCTGTACACTCTACCGTGATGAAAACGAGAAGGTTATAGAAAAGTTTTTGGAAAACAATGATGGTTTTGAACTTGTAAGCTTTGCGGAGTACTTGCCGGAGGGCTTTAGTGAAGACAAAGCCGGAATTATGACGGTTTTGCCTGACAAAACCGATTGCGACGGCTTTTTTGTCGCAAAGCTTAGAAGGTGTGTATGATGATTGATTTGAAGGATTTGTCATTTGAAGAGTTGCAGGAATTTCTGCAAAATCAAGGTGAACCGAAATTTCGTGCTAAGCAGATTTTTGCGTGGCTTGCAAGAGGTGTAACCGGCTTTGACGAAATGACCGATATCTCGGTAAAAACAAGGGAGAAGCTTGCGGAAGTATCATATGTTTCAACTATTAAAATACGTGAAAAGTATGTTTCAAAGCTTGACAAAACAACTAAATATCTATTTGAGCTTGAGGATGGGAACTGTATTGAAAGCGTGGTTATGTACTATAAACACGGAATATCAATATGTATTTCGTCGCAGGTTGGCTGTCGTATGGGCTGTAAGTTCTGTGCGTCTACAATAGGCGGGCTTTACCGCTCTCTGACGGCAGGAGAGATTCTCAATCAGGTGATTTTTGCTCAGAAGGATATAGGCGAGAGGATAAGTAATATTGTTATGATGGGAATTGGTGAGCCTCTCGACAATTACGATAATGTGATAAAATTTCTTCATAACGTCAACAATGAAGTAGGGCTCAATATAGGGTACAGACATATTTCTCTTTCAACATGCGGTCTTGTTGATAAGATTTATGCTTTGGCAGAGGAAAAAATGCCTATTACATTGTCTGTATCATTGCATGCACCAAATGACGATATAAGAAACACAATAATGCCGGTAAACAGTAAATATAATGTGGCAGAGCTCATTAAAGCTTGTCGTGATTATATAGATACCACAACAAGAAGAATAAGCTTTGAATACTCTCTTATATCGGGCGTGAACGATTCGGTTGACAATGCGAAAGAGCTTGCAAAGCTCCTAAAAGGGATGCTGTGTCATGTTAATCTGATACCGGTAAATAAGGTGAAGGAACGCGGTTTTGAAAAGGGAACTAAAGCACAGATTGAGAAGTTTCGTAATACACTTGTTTCGCTTGGTATAAATGCAACGGTAAGACGAGAGCTTGGCAGTGATATAAGTGCATCTTGCGGACAGCTTAGGAAAAAGATATTAGATGGGGAAGGAAACTGACAGAAGGTATTTTTTATCTAAATGTGAGGTGATGGAAAGTGAGAATAGGAGCAATGACCGATATAGGTCGGTACAGAAAGCTCAATGAGGACAGTTATTTTATCTACCGTAATGAATTGTTGGTAGGCGGAATGGTAGCAGACGGAATGGGCGGACATAATGCCGGCGAGGTTGCATCAAAAATGGCGACAGAGCTTATTAAGTCAGGTATTATGGATGGATTCTATCCGGATATGGATTATATGGAGCTTTCCGAACTGATACGTCGTGTCTATATTGAAGTGAATAGTGAAATTTTCAGGAAAAGCAGAGTGGAACGTGGTGCAGCAGGCATGGGAACTACTGCGACTGCCGCATTTGTATATCGTGGAAAGCTGATTACGGCAAATGTGGGTGATAGCCGTGTCTATGCTGTTAAAGATGGCAAAATACGTCAGCTTACAAAAGACCATTCATACGTGGAAGAATTGATTGAAATGGGTGAATTAAGTCCTGAAAACGCAAAAAACCACCCTCAGAAGAATTACATAACCAGAGCTCTTGGGACAGAGGACTTTGTAAAAACTGATATTCTTATAAATGAGTATAACGGAGAAACGATTGTTATATGTAGCGACGGACTTACCAATCTTGTCGCAGATGAGCAGATAGCAGATATAGTAACGGAAAACGAAGATTTTGATGCTGCTGCAAAGGCGCTTGTACGTCTTGCGAACCAGAAGGGCGGAGCGGACAATATAACCTGCGTTGTGTTTGAGGTATAATGAAAGGGGTTTGTATAATGAGCGGAGAACATTTGGTAGGAACAGTTCTTGACGGAAGATATGAAATACTTGAAGTGATTGGCGTAGGCGGTATGGCGACTGTATATAAAGCCAGATGCAAAATTCTCAATCGCTTTGTTGCGATAAAGGTACTTAAAGACTCGCTTAATAATGATGAGGAATGTCTGAAAAGATTTTTGAGCGAATCGCGCTCGACGGCAAAGCTTTCGCATCATAACATAGTTGGCATATATGATGTGGGCGAAGAGAGCGGTATGAATTATATCGTAATGGAGCTTGTTGATGGTATCACACTTAAAGAATATATCAGTATGAAGGGTGTGCTTGATTGGAAAGAAGCATCTCATATTGCAGTACAGATAGGACTGGCATTACAATGCGCGCATGAAAACAATATAGTGCACAGGGACATAAAGCCACACAATATTCTTATAACAAAAGATAATACTATTAAGGTTGCGGACTTCGGAATAGCAAGAGCGGTAACGAGCGATACGATGGTAACGGGAAAAGAGACTATGGGTTCGGTTCGTTATATTTCTCCTGAACAGGCACGAGGCGGATATGTCGACGGCAGAAGTGATATCTATTCACTTGGTGTTGTTTTATATGAAATGCTGACAGGAAAAGTTCCGTTTGATGGTGAAAATCCTGTTTCGATTGCAATGATGAAGCTTAACGAAGCGCCGATATCCTGCAGAATGTTAAGTCCGGATATTCCGTACAAGATTGAAGAAATTACCATGCGTGCAATATCCAAGGAACAGCATTTGAGATATCAGTCAGCGATTGATATGGTTTCGGATTTGAACAGTGTTGTTGAGGAAATAGCTTTGGAGGATGAATCCGAAACTCATTATATAGGCAGACGTAATTCGAAAAAGAAAAAGGAATCAAATAGAAGAAGGATTATTGCAGTAGCAGTTGTTATTGCGATACTTATGGGAATCGGAGTTTATTCCTTTATGAGACGAGGTGTCAAGCAGGTAGAGGTGCCTGAGCTTGTCGGAATGACACTCGAAGAAGCTGTTTTATTCGTTTCTGAGTCAGGTCTTGAAATAGACGAAGAGAATGTTAAATATGAGCAGTCGGATGAGTTTGAAGAAGATATTATAATGCATCAGGAGCCGGGAATAAATCAGTATATGAATCCGAAAAAGAAAATCAAGGTTACAATAAGCTCTGGTAAAGGAGTTGTTGATATTCCGGTGCCGTCTTTGGTTGGAAAAGCTTATGAGGATGCGATTGAGGAATTAAAAGAGCTCGAACTTAAAGCTGAGAGGATTGATGAATACAGCGAAACGGTAGAGTTGGGTAAAATTATAAAGCAGTCTCCGACAAAGGGCGTAAAGGTTACAGCAGGAAGCAGTATTCTGCTTCATGTATCCAAGGGTGCAGAGGAAAAGAAAATCGTTCCATCACTGGTTGGTGAAACTATAGAGAATGCTAAAAAACTGGTTGCTGAAGCAGGGCTAAAAATAAACATAAGAGAGAGGGAAAGCACGAGCAAGGTGGGCAGAGTTATCTCCCAGTCGCCTGAAAGCGCTGAGCTGCTTAAAGAGGGTGATGTGATTGATGTTGTTGTCGGTGTAGAACCTGAAATTGAGAATACACCTACTCCGACACCTGAAAACTCTCCTTCGCCTTCTGATGTTACACCGTCTCCTTCGACTAATCCTGTAACGACACCGACCACTCCTCCCAGAAGGAAGGTACTATCAGTACAAATTCCTGAGGATTCACCTGAGTCGGTATTGATTAAGGTTGTTGCAAATGGCAAACAAATCTACGAAAGAAGACACAATAAGTCGGAGGTAACCGTAGATATACCTGTTGAGGCAAGAAATGATGCAACGGTACAGGTTTATATAGATGGTGTGTTTATGTTTGAACGTGTTATTGATTTCTAATCTGACTATGAAAGGATAAAGAAATTGAAAGGAATAATAATAAAGGGCATCGGCGGATTTTATTACGTAAAGGCCACCGATGGCTCTGTTACAGAATGTAGAGCCCGTGGTATTTTCCGTAAGAACGGAATAAAGCCAACTGTTGGTGATGAAGTGGAGTTCGAGAATGGTAGCGTGGAGAAGATATATGACCGCCGCTCATATCTTATACGACCAAGCGTTGCCAATATAGATAATCTGATAATAGTGATTTCTGCAGCAAACCCATCCCCTGACCTTCTTTTAACGGATAAGCTTACGGTTGCTGCTGAAGTGTCAGGTATAACACCTGTTATTTGTATCAATAAAACAGACCTCGCAGAAGTTTCTGAAATAGAAGAAGTATATCGTATGGCAGGATATGATGTTATTACATTATCTGCTGCAAACTGCATAGGTACAGATTTGCTGTCATCAAAAATAAAGGGAAAAATATCGGCATTTGCAGGACTATCTGGCGTGGGAAAGTCGAGTATACTGAACATTCTGTCAGGTGAAGATGCACAGACGGGTGAGGTATCACGCATTAACAGAGGCAAACATACTACAAGGCATGTTGAGCTTTTTCAGCTTGATGACGATACGTTCATCCTTGATACACCGGGATTTAGTTCGCTGGCTCTTTCAGATATATGTGATGTCAGGGCATCTGAACTGGCAGACTATTATCCGGAATTCAGAGATTGTGCGGATAAATGCCGATTCAAAGGGTGTTCTCATATAAATGAGCCGGATTGCGTAGTGAAAAAGCTGCTCGATGAGAAAAAGGTGGCTCTTTCAAGATACGAAAGCTACAAAGAGCTTTATGGACAACTAAAACAGATTAAGGAATGGGAAAAAGACTGATGAAAAACTTTAAGCTTGCGCCGTCAATTCTGTCGGCAGATTTTACAAAACTTGGTGAGGATGTAGCAGTTTGCGAAAAAGCCGGTGTGCCCTGGCTTCATATTGATGTAATGGACGGTATTTTTGTGCCGAACATAAGCTTTGGTACGGTGATTTACGAAAAGCTCAGAAAGCAGTCGGAACTGTTTTTTGATGTACATCTTATGATAACAGAACCGGAAAGATACATAGAACGATTTATTGCAAGCGGTGCCGACAGTGTTACATTCCATATTGAAGCGACAAAAAAGCCTATGGAATGTATAGAACTGATTAAAAAACACGGAAAAAAGGTGGGCGTATCAATATGCCCTGAAACAAGTGTTGATGTAATAAGGGAATATCTCGATAAGGTTGATATGGTGCTTGTTATGAGTGTACATCCGGGCTATGGCGGTCAAAGCTATATCGAAGATGTTAATCCCAAAATTACAGAAATACGTAAAATTATGGGCAATGACTTTGACATTCAGGTTGACGGCGGAATTTATAAAGAGAATATTAAGAGTGTTGTGGATTGCGGTGCTAATGTGATTGTTGCAGGTACGGCTGTGTTTAAGGGTGATATAAAAGAGAATATCAAAAATCTGGAGGCAGCTGTATGCGTGCAGTAATCTTTGCCGGTGGCGAAATAACCGATTACAGTTATATAAAAGACCTTCTTCGTCGTGATGATATATTGTTTGCGGCAGATAGCGGCTTGGAGCATATACGAAAGCTGGGACTTGAAGCAGATGTAATGATTGGTGATATGGATTCGGTCAAATCTGAGATTTCCGGAAAGGAAGTTATTCGCCTTGAGGTTATGAAGGATGAAACGGACACAGAGGCGGCTGCACTTTTGGCAATAGAACGCGGGGCTAATGAACTATTGTTTCTCGGCGCTATGGGATGTAGAAAAGACCATTCGATAGCAAATGTGTTGCTTCTTAAAAGGTTTTCGGATATGAATATAAAAGCAAGCATTGCTGATGAAAAGAATGAGATTTACTATCTTGATTCAAAGATAACCTTACGAGGGAATAAAGATGATACGGTTTCTGTAATTCCGCTTTCTGACCTTGAGGGGATAACCACTACCGGACTTTTTTATCGGTTGGATAACGATGTTCTGTATATGGGTACATCAAGAGGTGTAAGTAATGTTATGACCGATTGCGAATGTACAATCGTTGTTAAGAAAGGCAATGCACTTGTAATTAAAAGCAGAGATTAGGAGATGTAATTAGTGATATATCTTGACAATGCGGCAACAACCAAGCCGTGTGAGAGTGCTGTAAAAGCGGCTCTTGCGGCAGTTGAGGGGTTTGGTAATCCGTCAAGTCTTCATAGGATGGGCCTTGAAGCAGAAAAGACAATAAAAAACAGCAGAAAAGCAGTTGCGGATGCTCTTGGTTGTCGTGATGATGAGGTTGTATTCACATCAGGCGGAACAGAGTCTAATAATACTGTTATTTTTGGCGTTGCGTCAAGGACTAAAAAAAGACATCTTATAACATCTGTTATTGAACACCCGTCCGTTTTAGAACCGTTTAAGCAGCTTGAACGCGATGGATGGAGAGTGGATTATATTGGTGTTGATTCTAACGGCAAGGTCAGAATGGACGAGCTTTCGCAAAAGCTTGACAACGATACTGCGTTAGTCAGTATTATGCATGTAAATAATGAAACCGGTACGATTCAGCCGGCGGAAGAAATACGAAATATTATTAATAACGTCGATGAAAGTATATTGTTTCATATAGATGCGGTGCAAAGCTTTGGGAAAATCCCTTTTTCGCTGAAGAAAATCGGAGCTGATTTTGTATCAGTATCAGCGCATAAAATAAACGGCTTAAAGGGCACAGGCGCATTGTATATAAAGAATAAGAACACATTAAATCCGATAATTGTCGGAGGCGGTCAGCAGAAGAATATGCGTTCGGGAACGGAAAATGTTGTTGGTATAGCAGCATTTGGATCAGCAGTCAAGGAAAAAAGAGATTCGGAATATGTCAGAATGTTGAGAGAAAGACTAAAAGACGGAATACTATCGAATATTCCTGATGTCAGATACAACGGCAGTAATGAGGAATTCTCGCCGTATATACTCAATGTGTCTTTTGTGGGTATAAAAGCGGAAATTCTTTTGCATACACTTGAAAGCAGCGGTATTTATGTATCGACTGGCTCTGCATGTTCATCAAATAAGCCAATGCCAAGCCATGTCCTTACAGCAATGGGTTGCTCAAGAGAAGAGATAATGGGTGCTATACGTTTTAGCATCGGCTATGATATAACGTTGGATGATATAGATTTTACTGTAGCAACTCTTTGCGATAAGGTTGCTGAAATACGTAAATATATGAGATAGAATGTGAGGAAACAGAAGTGAAGGAAATAATACTCGTAAAATACGGAGAAATCATATTAAAGGGAGGAAATCGCCCTGTCTTTGAAAGAGTTCTTATAAAGAATATCAGAAATGCTCTTAAGGAGTTTTCTGATATTAAGATAACCATTGCACAGGCGACTATTTACATTGATACTCCTGAAGAAAATATTGATGATGTATGCGACAGACTCAGTCGTGTTTTTGGTATTGTTTCAATTTCTCGTGCGGGCGTGTGTGAAAAGAGTATTGAGAGTATAAAGAAAGCTGCTGTTGAATATTTGAGCAATAAGCTTAAAGCGGGAATGAGCTTCAAGGTTGAGGCGAAACGTTCAGACAAACGCTTCGAACTAAACTCCATTCAGATTGCACAGCAGGTTGGTGGTGCAATCCATGAGGGAATAGAAGGAGTAATAGTTGATGTGCATAACCCGCAGGTGCTTGTGCGTGCAGAAGTCAGGGACGATGCGGCATATGTTTACAGCACTCTGGATAAAATAAATGGCAGAGGCGGTATGCCAACAGGTACAGGCGGTATAGCAACACTGCTTTTGTCCGGAGGTATAGACAGTCCCGTTGCGGGATATATGATTGCAAAACGCGGAGTAGAGCTTAATGCGGTCAATTTTTTCAGCTTCCCTTATACCAGCGACAGAGCAAAGGAAAAGGTTGTTGAGCTTGCAAGAATACTATCTGGCTATCTTACGAAAATAAATCTTTATGTAGTACCATTTACTGAAATACAGCTTGAAATCCGTGATAAGTGTCCGGAGGAGCATATGACACTTATTATGCGTCGGTTTATGATGAAAATATCTGAAATTGTTGCGAAGAAAACTAAATCGGCAGCACTTATAACAGGAGAGAGCGTGGGACAGGTTGCAAGCCAGACTTTAGCGGCGCTTAATGTAACAAACAGTGTGTGCGAAATACCTGTTTTAAGACCGCTTGTTGGTATGGATAAGGACGAAATTATTGAACGTGCAAGAGATATAGGCACTTTTGAAACTTCGATTTTGCCGTATGAGGACTGTTGTACGGTATTTACACCAAAGCACCCGACAACCAATCCAAAGCTTGAGATAATTGAACGTAGCGAAGCGGCACTTGATGTAGACGGTCTTATCGAAAAAGCTGTTGAGGGCATAGAGATAATAGAAGTGTACCCTGATATGGAGGATAATAATGACTGATTGTGCGGCTAAGGTTGTAGAACTGTTAATTGAAAGAGGATTGAAAATTTCGGCGGCAGAAAGCTGTACCGGTGGCTTGTTTACAAAGATGATAACTGATGTGGCAGGCTCGTCTGCGGTGCTTGATGCAAGTGTTGTAACCTATGCTAACGAGGCGAAGATTAAGTTTCTTGGAGTATCTGAAAGTAACATTATAGAGTACGGGGTAGTAAGTGAAGCTGTTGCAAAAGAGATGGCAAAAGGCACGACAGAGCTTATGGGTGCTGATATTGGTGTCGGAATAACAGGTATTGCAGGTCCGGGTGGAGGAAGTAAGGAAAAACCGGTTGGACTTGTGTGGACTGCTGTTTGCTATAAAGGCGAAATTTATCCATGTAAGCTGCAGCTTGCAGGCAGTAGAGAAGATATAAGAATGAATACATGTAAAGCAGTATTTAAGAACATTATAGAATTAATAGAAAAACATTGAAAAAATTTGATTTTTTTGAAAAAACTTATTGACAAATATAATAGCCTGTGCTATAATATCATTTGTTCGGTGCTCGAGAGAGTATGCGAGTGTGCTGGAATAGGCAGACAGGCACGTTTGAGGGGCGTGTGTCTTTGACGTATGGGTTCAAGTCCCATCACTCGCACCATGCGGAATAGTGTAAAGGTAGCACTAATGACTCTGACTCATTCTGTGAGGGTTCGAATCCTTCTTCCGCAGCCAAATAAGAAGCGTAATTTTGATACAAAGTTACGCTTCTTTTTCTTCGCTCAAAACCGCTTAAATAAAGGACTTTCAAAAATAGATTAGTTTCCGAGTGAGATATGTGATAGGAAAAAATACAGGTTTTATTACTGGAAACAGGAAAACAAATTCACTCTGAACTTTTCTCAAAGTAAAATGCACCGCTTTTTCATTTTAATTCCGAAAAGCGGTGCATTTCGTTTTTGTGTATTAAAGACTTATTACTTGCCCGTTTTTGAAGTACACTGTGTAATGTCTATCGTGATGAACCTCAACTTTTTCAACCAAGGTTATCCAAAGTTCCTCATCAAAGGCATCAATAGATCCCTGCTTGTTGTTTAAGGCCTCAATGAAAACCTGCATCTCTCGTTCTTTATTGATGCGTTCTTTTCTTTCGGCAACCGCAACCTTTAATCTTTTTTCAGCCTTTTCGTACCTACGAACAAGGCCATTATATTTTTTTGCATAAGCCTCTTGGGATTGTTTCTTTCTTGCGTTTTCATTTACGCATTGGCTGACAAGTTCTGAAACAACCTTCAGCTCGTCGTTCAAGGTTTCAATCTCTGCGTTAAGCTCGTTGCAGTCGCAGATGGTTTCTATCATCAAATGACAATCTTCAATGACCTTAGTTTTATCGGTCATTGCAAGGTTGTAGGCTCTCACAAAAATGTCCTGTATATCCTCAATCATCAAATGCGGTGTTTTGCATCTGTCAGTGTTTTTGAACTTTCCGTTGCATTGGTAAATGGTGACCTTGTATTTGTCTTTGGAATGCCACAATTTCGAGCCGTAAAAGCTACCACAATCCGCACATATAATTTTTGAAGAAAAAATACTGTTTCCACTGTAGCTCTTACCAAGCTTTTGCCTTCGCGCCATTTCAGTTTGAACAATGTCAAATATCAGTTTTGTCACAATTGGTGGATGGCTGTCCTCTACATAATACTGCGGAACTTCACCCTCGTTGACTTTCATTTTCTTTGTAAGGAAGTCTACAGTGAATTTTTTTTGAAGCAGAGCATCACCTTTATACTTTTCATTCGTAAGAATACTATGTACTGTTGATTGACTCCACTTTGTCTTCCCGGAAACTGTAGGAATATTCATTTTCTCAAGCTCTCTACAAATACCACCTGGTGTTTTGCCATTCAAGAAAAGTCTGTATATCAAGCGGACAATCTCAGCTTCAGCGTTGTTTACAATTGGCTTACCATCTTCACCCTTATCATACCCAAGAAACCGCTTGTAGTTCATTCTGACTTTGCCATCCGAGAACCTTTTTCTTTGTCCCCATGTGACGTTTTCAGAAAGGCTTCGGCTCTCTTCTTGGGCAAGGCTTGACATAATAGTTATAAGAAGCTCGCCCTTTGAATCAAAGGTATAAATGTTTTCCTTTTCAAAGAATACCTCTGTACCATTTTCTTTAAGTTTACGCACTGTTACAAGGCTATCAACGGTGTTCCTGGCAAAACGGCTTACTGACTTTGTGACAATGAGGTCTATTTTTCCGGCAAGGGCATCTGCGACCATTTCATTAAAGCCTTCGCGGTGTTTTGTGTTTGTACCTGAAATACCTTCGTC
>JAHAZB010000094.1 GCA_018384175.1 Eubacteriales bacterium | reverse complement strand
TACTTACAAAAATATTATGCTCAAATTTTACACAAAAAAATGACCGTCAGAATACACTGTCGGTCATAATCATCTATTATTTCATATTCAATAACGACCACTGTCAAAGAATTGCACTCTGCACATTCTCCCCTTTCACACATGTGGTGTTTTCATCTTTTAGTTGGCAGCTATACGTATAATGACCAATGCAGTAATAAGCAGTAAAAATATCGCAGCTGCATATGCATCATATCTTCCCATTTTCATTTCTTTCATACGGGTACGATTCGCTCCGCCATGATAGCATCTTGAATCCATTGCAACAGCCAGGTCATCCGCTCGTCTGAAGCTACTCACAAAAAGCGGAACTAAAAGCGGAATCATTGCCTTTGCCCGCCTTATAACACTCCCACTTTCAAAATCTGCACCTCTTGCAGATTGTGCTTTCATTATCTTATCAGCTTCCTCAGCGATTGTAGGTATAAAACGAATAGCAATAGTCATCATCATAGCTATCTCATGAGACGGCACCTTGATTATTCTAAGTGGTCTTAAAAGCCGCTCTATCCCGTCAGTCAGCATAAGCGGTGATGTTGTCAAGGTCAAAACCGATGTTCCTATTATGAGATATACCAGTCGCAAAAGCATATATATGCCCATTTCAACGCCTTCATATGTTACTTTTAAGGTGAAGATTTTCAAGTTAAGCAAAAACAAAGGTGTTCCATCGGTAAGCAGTACATTGATAAGCACTGTAAAAGCCAAAATGAATAGCATCGCCTTAAGACCTTTAACCATAAACTTGAAAGGGACTTTGGAAAGCTTTATTACAAACCCAAGAAAAAGTGTAAGTATTGCATATTCAGCAACACCACGTATTACAAACAGTAATACAACAAAGAGTAAAGTGGCAAGTATTTTTACACGCGCATCCATTTTATGCACAGGACTATCTCCGGCAATGTATTGACCTATTGTAATATCTCTCAGCATTTTCCGTCCCCCTTTTTCAAAAAGAGTTCAGAATAGACCTTTTTTGCAAAATCGACAGTATACACATCAGGTCTGATGTCAACACCTCTTGCAATAAGCGCATGAGTAAGTCTTGTTATTTGCGGAACATCAAGACCGATTTGTGAGAGCTCTGTTCCTCTTGCAAAGATTTCAGCCACTTCACCATCCATTACTATTCTACCATGATTCAAAACAATAATATGCTTTGCAAGTCTTGCAACATCCTCCATACTGTGAGATACAAAAATAATAGTCATATCCCCACGTTTCTCGTGCATTGTTGAAAGCTGTCCAAGTATTTCATCACGACCATGAGGGTCAAGTCCTGCAGTAGGCTCATCAAGGATAAGAATCTTGGGTCTCATAGAAATCACGCCTGCTATCGCTACGCGTCTTTTTTGTCCTCCAGAAAGGTCGAAAGGCGATTTTTTGAGTAAATCGGCAGAAATTCCGACAAGCTTTATAGCCTCGTAAACCCTTTCTTTAACCTCCGACTCGGACAATCCCATATTTTTAGGTCCAAATGCAATGTCATCAAATACCGTTTCTTCAAATAACTGGTATTCAGGATATTGAAAAACAAGACCAACCTCAGAACGAAGTTTTTTCAGGTTGGCTTCTTTGGAAAGAATATCGGTGCCGTTAATCACAATACTTCCGGAAGTAGGTTTTACAAGTCCGTTCAAATGCTGAATAAGTGTCGATTTCCCAGAGCCTGTATGTCCGATTATAGCCACAAAATCTCCATCGGGAATTTCAAAGCTTATATCATACAGCGCTTGCTGCTCAAATGGCATACCTGGCTGATATATATAATTTAAGTTGTTTACACTAATCATCTGAATTTACCTCTATAAACATACTCTCATTTACCGAGCATTAGAATCATTTTTTCCACACATTCATCTACTGTGATTATATCTTCGGGAAGCTCTATCCCCTGTTCTCTTAAATATTGAACAAGCTCCGTAACCTGCGGAACATCGAGCCCTGTTGATTTAATTCCTTCTATGTCAGAAAATACTCTTTTGGGAACATCGTCCATTACGACCTTGCCTTTATCAAGCACAATCACTCTGTCAGCTTCAGCTGCTTCCTCCATAAAATGCGTAATCAGTACAACAGTCATACCTTTGTTTTTGTTAAGCAATTTAATTGTTTTTATAACTTCTTTTCTACCCATTGGGTCAAGCATTGCAGTAGGCTCGTCCAATATAATACATTCAGGCTCCATAGCTAACACAGCTGCTATTGCAATTCTTTGTTTTTGTCCGCCGGAAAGTCTTGACGGCGCTGCTTCCCTGAATTCTGTCATATTAACAATCTTAAGACATTCATTAACACGCTTTCTGATTTCAGAGGGTTCTACTCCCATATTTTCAGGCGCAAACGCAACCTCATCCTCAACTATCGCAGCGACTATCTGATTGTCAGGATTTTGAAAAACCATACCTGCCTCTTGACGTATCTTGTAAATCATTTCTTCATCGGCAGTATCCATACTATTAACATACACCTTGCCGCTTTCCGGCAAAAGTATTGCGTTAAAATGCTTTGCAAGTGTTGATTTACCGGAGCCGTTATGTCCAAGAATAGCAGTAAAACTGCCTTTCTTGATACTAAGATTCAAGTCTTCTATCACAAAATGTTTTTCTTCATCACCATACGCACAGTACAGCTTTTTAGTCTCAATCATTATTTTCCTCCGGGAGTTCTTCTTCAGATGAAGTTTCCTGTTCATCTGTTTCCTCATATTCGGTTGTATTCTCATCGCAATACAACATTAACTGTTGCACGATTTCAGGAGTACATTCATATCTTTCGCCATCATACCACATAACTTTTCCGTCATCGTAGATATTAAGTCTGCTTGTAATTCTGTTTTGGTCATCATAGAAAACTATCCACGCATCAGGCGCGACTGTCTGAGATTCATTATTTTCCAACGGTTCGCCAAAAGAAATACTTTTGACAAAGCTCATTATTTTCTCTACTTCTTCTTTTTCTTCTTCAATACCAACAACAAGATTGCTGTCAGTCTTAGTATATGCCATATATGCACTTACAGTCTCCCCTGCTTCCGGCGATATCTGTTCGACATCAAATTCAGGAGTATTTACAAGAGTTCTGTTTATTACAACCGCAGCGCACAGGATAACAACGAGCGCTGTTATAACTGAAGTATAATAAATTTTTCTTTTAGTAGACAGTTTCATATTATCAGTCTTTCCTTTCAGGTTAGTCAGTTTTTCTCACATTCCCATCTGCAAGATATACCGCAAGGTAATACCATACCGTTTTTATTCTCCATAGGCAATCCAATTTCATCAGCACTAACTCTGCCACCACGTCTTTTTACAAGCGCAAGCTCAAGCGAATTCTTTATAATAGTAGCTGACAATCCTGTTGTATAAGCGTTTATCAGGAAAAAAAGCGGTTTTTCAGAAAGGAGCTTAACACAATCTGACACAAGTGGGTATAGCTCGTCCTCAATTTTCCAAAGTTCACCGGACGGACCTCTGCCGTATGACGGTGGATCCATTATAACAGCATCATATTCTCTACCGCGACGTATTTCACGTGCCACAAATTTCTTGACATCATCGACAATGTATCTTACATTTTTCTCGCCAAGACCTGATGAAACAACATTCTCCTTTGCCCATGAAACCATTCCTTTGGACGCATCAACGTGTACTACCTCGGCACCTGCCGCAAGTGCTGCCACAGTCGCACCACCGGTATATGCAAAGAGATTAAGAACTCTTATAGGTCTTTTGCTTTCTTTAATAAGGCTTCTAAACCAGTCCCAGTTTACAGCTTGTTCAGGAAAGAGTCCGGTATGCTTAAAACCCATCGGCTTTATATTGAATACGAGGTCTCTGTACTTAACCTGCCACCTATCAGGCATTGTCTTATTTTTAATCTCCCAGCTTCCACCGCCACTTTTACTCCGATGATATACAGCATCAGCATTATTCCAAAGTGGAGTCTTGTCCTTTTCACTCCATATTGCCTGAGGGTCCGGTCTTCTTAAAACCTGTTCTCCCCAATACTCCAGCTTTTCACCACCGCCAGAATCTATAAGTCTGTATTCTTTCCAGCCATCACTCAGCCACATAATATCAAATACCTTTCATTTTTCTTCTAACATTGTACCACACAATCCAATGAAAATAAATATATAAATTTCTCTTTCACTCTTTTTTTAGCAATTTTCTCCAATGCATCGCTATATAATTCAAGTTGTATATCATATTTTTGGTGAATTTCATCAATTTCCTGTACTCTGTCGGTTTTGTAGTCAATCAGAACAATTCCGTCTTCTTCCTCAAACCAGCAGTCTATAACACCCTGAAGCAAAAATTCTTCACCCTTCAGAGTATCATCACCGGTCATTTTTGCAGCATCAACACCTATTTCAAACTCACTCTCGGTATAAACCGTTTTTGCAGCCATAAGTCGTTGTCCGATTTCTGATTTATAAAACTTAAGAATCTTTTCTGCATTGAGCATCTTTGAAACTTCTTCAGAAATAAATCCGGCCTCCTTAAGACTTTCAATGTGTCTTTCTACAAATGTCTTATCTGTTCCTTTTTCTCTTGGTAATGTTTCCATAACTTTGTGCACAACGGTTCCAAATTCAGCGCCACTTATTCGTTTCTCGGACATAAATGCCGGTTTTTCAGGTAATTTGTGCATCTCTATTCCCTTGAAATCAGAAACTGCTGCCTTTGATTTAATTCCTGCAGTATGGTACGGATACTTGAATGATAACATAGAAACAGCCGTATCAGTATCAGGCAATTCAATTCCCTTGGTAACCGCCTTTTTAATTTCAACAGTTGCTGCTTCAACTTCTTCTACATACTCAAAGGTCCAGTTATCGGAATTCATAGAAACAGGTGCCAGCCAGTCTGTGAAGGTTTTAGCATTTCCTGCCTCTGTTATCATACTTGAAGCACCAAGCTCCTCCCAGCGATTTAACTTATCTTCTGTTTTAGAATTCTTTTCAATTGTTGCGGTAACAATAATCTTTTCTTTTGCTCTTGTCAACGCTACATAAAGTTTTCGCATTTCTTCAGACAAAAGTTCTTCCGAAATTGTGTTTATAAATATATCCTTTATTTCAGAAGGGATATGTATATTGGCATTATAGTCAACATAGTCCAAAGAAAATCCAAGCCTGTTATGCAATAAAAGACTGCCTCCGGTATCCATTGTGTTAAAGCGTTTTCCTGCGCCGGCAAGAAAGATAACCGGAGTTTCAAGACCTTTACTCTTGTGAATAGTCATTATTCTGACAAAGTCGCCGCCTGCGACAAATCCTGCGCCCTCAAGGTCCTCACCCGAATTATTAAGTCTTTCAATATGTCTTAAGAACGCAAATAATCCTCTGTAACCTGAACTTTCATACTGCTTTGCTCGTTCAAAGAAGAGTTGCAGGTTAGCCTTGGCTTCACCAGAATCGGTAGCTGAAAAGAATGAATATATGCCTGTCTGTTCATAAAGCATATTAACCATTCTCTCAGCACTCATATACCTGGATTTATCTCGCCAGAGATTTAACTTTTCAACAAAACCTGCTACCTTTTCACCAAAAAGTTCTGCACCCGCAGAAATCTCACCATTTTCTTTCAAACGCAGATATTTTGAATATACTGAACAAAGTGCATCAAAGAATCCTTTACTTCTTTCGTGTACCTTTATTAAGGCAATTTCATCATCAGTAAAGCCTCCTACCACAGAACGCATTACAGCTACAACAGCTATATCATTTTCAGGATTCTCTATCGCCTGCAGCACAGACATAATGAGTTTTATCTCAGGTTTAGAGAAAAATCCCTCCTGCTCACAGTAACAGTCAATACCATATTTTGAAAAGATTTCACGAAATACTTTTCCGTCTGTTTTATGCGATGACATCAGGATTATAATATCCGAATTGCGAATAGGTCTGACACCGTCAACTACCTTAATTTCACCATCTATACCTGTCTTAATCTTATCACGCACCATAAACCCATTCTTCTTCATTTCAATGATACGTTTTGCTATATACTCCGCTTCAAGCTCCGCTCTTCCTTGCGAATCGTCTGCACTCTTATCCTGCTCTATCAATACAAATTCAGATTTGTAGTTTTCTCCGGTTGAATTGTATCCGTCGTTACCCAGGTTAAGTCTTTGGTTAATATCATATTCAATTTCACCAACAACTCTGCTCATACAACATTCAAAAAGGTCATTTACAGATGCCAGAACCTCACTTCTGCTCCTGAAATTCTTGCCGAGGGTGATTTTCCTTTCCTTAGCATCAATCTCTTGTACATACTTGTCTGCTTTATTACGAAACACAAGCGGTTCGGAGCCTCTGAAGCGATATATACTCTGCTTCATATCACCAACCATAAACAAGTTCTTTTCGTCTGTTATCATCTCAAAAATGCCGTCCTGAAGCGCATTTGTGTCCTGATATTCGTCAATAAGTATCTCATCATACCGACCTTTAATTTCTTCTCTGATTTCGTCATTCTCCTCGAGCAAGCTATATGCCATTCTTTCTATGTCCGAAAAGCTCAAAACAGATTTTTTCCTTTTCGCATCATCAAGAGCATTTTTGAATTCTATTGTTATGTCCGCAAGTGCACGTGCCTGTGGATAATGAAGTCTTGCCAATGCTTCTTCGCGTTGTTTTGTGTCAGTTAATAAATCATTTGCTAACGCATTTATTGAAGCAGCAATCTTATGTCTTAATTCATCAAAGGAGTCATCTGACAGTGTTACTTCCATACACTTATAAGCCTTCATTGCATCAAGCTTTTCAAGGTAAGGTGAATTGTAAATATCTTCAATTTCTTTAATTTCTTCCTCAACCACCCGGCGTACATCAGAATTTTTATTCTGTTCTTTGACAAAATTGTTATATCTATCAAGATAGACCTTTAATCTTTCTTTTAGTGCATTTTCTTCGTTTTTTGCCCAAATTGTATTTTCAAATCCGTTTTTACACAGATATTGCTCAGCACTTTCATCTATAAACTTTTCCGGATAAGGAAAAGTTGACGAAAAATCGTACAGCTTTTCAACTATAGAAAGAACACTATCTTCTCTTCCGCTACGTGCAAAGCTGTTTACAAGAAGCAAGAATGATGGATTTTTCTCTCTGTAAAGCCTATCCGACATACTTTCAAAAACTTCTTCACGCATAAGTCTTTCCTCAGAAGTCTGTATTATTTGAAATACAGGACTAATCTTAAGAATATGAAAGTATTCTTTTACCAGAGATTGACAAAATGAATCAATAGTGCTGATTTTTGCTGCAGCAAGATGCTTTATCTGGTTAGAGATAAAACGCCTTTTACCAGCATCACCGCTCTTTGAAGCCTTTATAAGCTCAACCTTAAGACCTCTTTCTATTCTTTCGCGCATCTCTGCCGCTGCAGCTCGTGTGAAGGTAACCACAAGAAGCCTGTCCGCACGAACAGGCTGTTCATCATTATCAGGTATGAGTCTCTTAATAATTCTTGAAGTAAGAACTGCAGTCTTGCCCGAACCTGCCGCTGCATTTACAAGTACCTTTGCATCTCTTACTTCAATTGCAGACTGTTGGTCGGTTGTCCATACAACATCACTCATGGCTATCCTCCATCTCGATTTTTTCCCAAGCCTTTGCATTAGCGGTTATCTTCGTTCTTATTCCGTCTCTGTCTTTGTTATGTAGACATATGGCGGAATATTCACACCACGCACAAGGTGAATACTCTCCTTCACCAAGCGGCTTTGCAGCAATATATCCGCTCCGGATATTATTTTTCGTTTCGATTGCAGTCTTTGTTACGTATCTAGAAAGCATATTGAATTTTGCTCTTGAAATTACCGAATTGTTGCTTTTCAAACCACCAGCTTTCTTTGTCTGAAGTGGCAAAAATGCTGATTTTGCATCTTTTTGTGTGAGTGTTGCATCATGAATAGCTATTTCCTCATCTGTCGGTTTCTCTTCTTCAGAAACAATTACTCCGTCGAGCTTTGCTGATGTCATAGCTACAGGACTACCAATTGCGGTTTTTACAAGTTCATCACGCACTTTATCGTACATAACAGCAGCTATACGTCCATTTTCATTCTTATACATATCCTGAGCCGCAAGTGCGTAAATAATCAGCTGCAAATCAATCTTATTATAAATGTCGGCAACAGAGAATTTCTGTGCGCCTGTCTTGTAATCGATGACTCTAAGTAACTTACCGTTTCCATCATCAGCTGTATCAAGTCTGTCTATTATGCCCTTAATATTTATCTTTTCACCATTAAAGTCAATTGTACAATCAAAATTCTTTTCAAACTCAACCGCTGAAAACCCGCCCGCAATAAGACTCTCTTTAATTATCTTCGCAGAGCGTTCTATGGTCTTTTCAATCTTTCTGCACATTACATCAAGTTTTTCTTTACAGAAATCTGGCTTTTCCTCTAAAGCCTTTCTTTCGATGCCAGCGATTATTGATAAAATTATTTCCTTAGATTTATTATCGCTTAAATTCTCCCAACAAGAATGTTTATCATTTTCAGAAACAGCCCCCTCCTGTACCTTTCGACAGTATTCACACACTGCCCAATGCACCATTTTTCCAACATCACTGCCTCTGACCTTATATTCTCCGGCTTCACCAAGTCCAAGACCATAACGTGCGAAATAGGAAAACGGACATTGATTGTATTTTTCCATCGATGTTATGCTAAGCTTTTCATTCTTTACAAACAGTCTTTCTGCTATTTCAGGCTTTATATGCGTTCTTCCATTAGAATAATCAGCAAGCTGAGTTATGATATTAGTCCTAATCTCGTCAACATCATCAAATATTGATAAATCAGCATTATTTGATGCTTTTCTCACTACCCCACGGAATGTTTCAGTATTACCATCTGAAACGTACTTCCATATTTCGTCCCAGAATTCACGTTCTGATTCAGATATATCAGATGTAACTCGCGAAATCAATTTATGATATGTGTTTCTGCCTGAAGCTAAAATATTTTCCCATTCAATGCTACCTGTGTGTATTTTTTCTACGTTATTAAACGTTCTCTCTATCTCGCCAACAAGTGATGCAGGTGTAGTTTCTGTACCTTCGTCATTCATCTCAGGATAGCAAATATGTATTCTCTCACAAGCAGCTGTAAGAGAAGAAAAGAGATTAAATTCAGCTATTTGCATTCTTGCCTGCTTGCTTTGAAGAAAATCGTATCCATTTGCTGAAAGAATTGCTCTGTCTGCTTCTGTTATTATACCCGAATCAGATATTTCAGGAGGAAGCTCCCCACGTACCGCTCCAATCACAAACAAAGCCTTTACTCTTACCGGTCTGCTCATATCTGCCCTGCCAACAGAAACACAGTCTATACCCGGTGGTACGGTATCAACCGCAACTTTCATAAAGCCTGCCTCTATCATCCTTGAAAAATCCTCACGACTTATGTACTCATCGCCACTTGTCAAAACAGCCTGATTCAAAGTTTCGAGTATGGCATCCCAGACCTCTCCAATTCGTGAAGCCTCATCAAGCATATTGTCTTTTTCAAATTCTTCCTGTTCTAAAAGAAGTCCTTCATAAAGGTGTATATCCTCAAGAAACTCAAAAAGCGCACAAGCAAGTTCTTTTACACGTCTTCTTCCTGCGATTTTATTCATTAACGCAGAAAACGGTTCCATAAGCTCTCGTCTTAAACTGTCGAGTTCTTTAATATTTACATCCTGTTCTCTTGTATCTGTTGCAGCATCAAACAAGCCTTTCTTAGCCGCCTTCCAGTCCTGTTCGCTAAGCCAGACATTCTTTCCTCTTATTCCTCTTGTTTTGCAATAGATTTCAAGACGGTCAATCGACCTTTGGTCTATCTGCTTAATCACACCGTCGTCCTTGCGGTAAACGAAACCGGAACGTAAATATTCAAATACCGACTGAAAGCTCCAGTTCTCTGTAATTATCTTAAAAACAGATAATACCATACGTACTACAGGATGCTCAAGCGCAGACATTTTGTTATCAGCATAATAAGCAATATTATACTCTGAAAATACTGCGTCTATTATATGTAAATATGTATCAGGATTTCCGACAATAACACCTATATCACGAAATCTAAGACCATTCTCCCGTATTTCATGTATTATTCTACCGGCAAGATTTTCCACCTCGTTATGTCGGTTACTGCTAATATAAAGCTTGATATTCTTACATTCAGGTACTTCTTCTGAAAGTGTATACTGTTCATAGTTTGAGAGAAAGTACTTAACATCATCCGACTTCACATAAGAATATTCTCCTGTAAGATGATTGTGCTTAAAATCAGCATTACAATCCTTAGCGATATTATCAAGACATCTGACACAATACTTAACAGGAGCATATATTCCTTCATCATCCCTTAGTCCCTCATCAGTAATTGTAAGTGCGACAGTAACCGTATCCGCTCTTTTAATTAGTGCCTCAATAACGAGATAGTGAGCAGGCATAAAGTCAGAAAAACCATCAATAAAGATGCGTGTATCAGTGAAACCGCCATCGCTTTCTATCAGCTCTGCAAGCTCTGACATATTTTCATCGGGATCTTTTACCCCATCTTTGAACATATCATTATATGTCTGATAAATTGAGCTTAATGCAGACAATTTCCTCCCAAGCAAACCATCAGTTATAAATGAACTTAGCATTTCCGGCGTAACAAGACTTCGTTTTAGCTCTGTTATTGTTTGCGAGAGCTGTTCAACAAAGCCGCTTCTTTCATACGAATCTCCAAACACACCATCGCCTGCATCAGCATTTTCCTTAGCAGCCTTTAGTATCATCATTTCTCTTCCTGACGGATGCAAGTATTCAGCACCCGAAGAAAGTCGTCTGGAAAGCTTGGAAAATGTCGTAACTTCAATACCATTTAGTCCAAGACCGTCAAAGCGTGCGCAAAGAGTGCGTTCTTCAATATGCGAAAAACGCTCAGGTACAATAACCATCGCCTTTTTGCCACAAGCTATACATTCTTCTATTTTTTCTTCAATACAGGCACTTTTCCCTGAGCCTGCAGCACCTGTAATCAGTTCAAATAGCATCATACACTGCTCCTTATTATCATTCTAATTATATTATACCACTCTTTTACGATTTTGCAATGATATTTCATTCATTAACAATGCAAATGTTTGCACCTGCACCCTGCATCTTTTCGCAAAAATTTTCGTAACCTCGTGCAATATGCCACGCATCTGAAATCTCAGTTTCACCATCAGCAACCAACCCTGCAAGTGCAAGTGCAGCTCCACCTCTTAAATCGTGTGCTTCAACCTTAGCTCCGGTTAATCTTTTCACACCCTCTATTACAGATGTTCTGCCATCCATTCTTATCATTGCACCCATTCGTGTAAGCTCTCCAATGTGCAAAAACCTGTTTTCAAAAACAGTTTCAACAACCATTCCCGTGCCGTTTGCAACCGATAATAGCGAAGTAATCTGCGCCTGCATATCTGTCGGAAATCCGGGATATGGTAATGTTTTTATATTTGAAGAATATATATCTCCCCTCGCATCTATAAGAAAATCACCATTATCTTCGCTAACTTTAACACCCATTTCTGTCAGCTTTGCCGCAAGAGGCTTCTGATGCTCAACACGCACATTCTTTACACGACCTTTGCCATGCGTTATGGCAAAGGCTGTAATATATGTTCCTGCTTCAATTCTGTCAGGTATGATTCTATGCTCTGTTCCGGACAAAGAACTGACTCCCTCTATCCTGATTGTATTCCCTCCAACACCTTCTATAACTGCTCCTTGTTTTTGTAGAAATTCGCACAAATCAACCACTTCAGGCTCTGCAGCAGCATTTTCAATCAGGGTTTCACCATCAGCAAGTACAGCAGCCATAATTAGATTTTCGGTTGCACCTACACTTGGAAAATCAAGGTATATTTTTCCACCCTTAAGTTTCTTGCACTTAAGGTCTACAACACCGTGATATCTGTCAACCTCTGCACCCAAAGCACTAAAACCTTTTAGATGCAAATCAATCGGTCTTGTGCCAATAGGGCATCCTCCCGGAAGTGGGATTTGCGCTCTGCCAAGTCTTGCCAGAAGCGGTGCAGCAAGCAAAAAGGAACCGCGTAGCTTTTTTACCCATTCGTAAGGTGCACTTGTGCTGTAAACACACGAGGAATCAAAGCAATCGCCTGATATTTTGCAACCCAGCTCCCTCATAATATTCTTCATATTGATAGTATCTGCAAGCTCTGGGATATCAGTAAGTGTGCATTTTCCTCCGCACAAAAGAGTCGCAGCCATAATAGGCAGTGCAGCATTTTTAGAGCCACAAGCTTTAATTTCTCCGCTTAGTGGTGTGCTTTTTTTTACCAATATTTTCATAATATCAGTTCCTTTCTGCTGAAATATCTAGAACATTTGCTTATATATTTCCCATATACAACAGAAAAAAATCAAGATAAAAAATTACAAAATAATAAAAATAACAC
>JAHAZB010000093.1 GCA_018384175.1 Eubacteriales bacterium | reverse complement strand
TTGTTCGGCTGTTCCAAAAAAATTTCCGCTCTTCCAAAAAAGATTTTCCGTGTGTGTTGACACGGAAAAACGTAAAAAATATAATTAAGATATATGTTGTTAAAATTGGGGGAATAAGAAATGAAATACACAGGTGATTTTACAAAGGAAATTTCGTTTCCTTTAGGCGGTATTGGGACAGGTTCAATCGGTCTTGACGGTAATGGAAGGCTTATTGATTGGGAGATTTTCAACCGTCCTTCAAAGGGTAGTATAAATGGTTATTCACATTTCGCGATAAAAGCTATTAAGGATAATAAGCCGATTACATATATATTAAACGGAGATGTGCAGAAAGATTATGTGGGACAGTACAGGCAGAGTAAATTTATAGGTTACGGCTTTGGTCCCGAATCTCAAAAAATGTGTGGATTTCCTCATTTCAAATATGTAGAATTTGAAGGAGAATTTCCGATTGCTGCTTTGAATTTTAAAGATGATAAATTTCCGGCTGAAGTAAAAATGACGGCATTTAATCCGTTTATACCATGTGATTCAAAAAATTCAAGCATACCTGCTGCGTTTTTTGAGATAGAGGTTTACAATACTACTGATGAAACAGTAAAATATCAGATTGCCTTTTCTGTGGCAAATCCATTTGAGGTGTCGCACAATAAGGGGGAAAGAAAAGATACTTGCAATATATTGACATTAAGTAATGGTACTGCGGATAAAAGCAGTATTGAATACGGTGATTTGACAGTTGCAACAGATTGTGAAGATACGTATATACAAGAATATTGGTACAGAGGCGGTTGGAAGGATAGCATTGTAACCTTTTGGAATGATTTTAATAACACTGAAAATTTAAAAGAAAGAACTTATTCTTTGGACGGAAAGCTTGATGCAGGGACCATTGCGGCAGAAATTGAAGTGACGCCGCGAAAATCCAAAAAGGTGCGGTTTGTGTTGTCTTGGAATGTGCCCAATAATTATAATTATTGGGATAACGATATCGACGAAAACAAATGCCATAATCAATGGAAGAATTATTATGCGACCATCTTTGAAAACTCGGCAAGTTCCGCTGTATATTCATTGGAAAATTTTGATGATTTGTATAATCGAACATTGCTTTTTAAGAACGCAATGTACAATTCTACATTGCCTAAAGTTGTTATAGATGCTGCATCATCTAACTTATCGGTACTTAAATCACCTACTGTTTTGCGCCTTGAAGATGGCTCCTTTTATGGTTGGGAGGGTGTTCACGAAAAAGAAGGTTCATGCCCGGGAACTTGTCAGCATGTGTGGAATTACGCATATGCAATGTGTTTTTTGTTTCCTGATTTAGAACGGTCAATAAGAGATTTGGAATTCAAATACAGCACAGATAAAAATGGCAGAATGGGATTTAGGTTAGTGCTTCCTGTTGGAATAAAAATGTCGGATTTTCGTGCTTGTGTTGACGGACAAATGGGTGCAGTGATAAAATGTTATCGTGAATGGAAAATATCCGGTAACAATAAATGGCTTGCGGATAACTGGGAAAATATAAAAAAGGTTTTGGAATATGCATGGAGTGACAAAAATCCTGACGCATGGGATTTTGATAAGGATGGTGTTCTTGAAGGACGTCAGCATCACACTCTTGATATGGAACTGTTCGGCCCGTCCTCATGGCTTGAGGGAATGTATCTTGCGGCACTTAAGGCCGCCGCTGAGATGGGTGAATTTTTAGGAGATAAAGAGAAAGCTCAGGAATACCGTGAATTATTTAATAAGGGTTATAACTGGACGAAAGAAAATCTATTTAACGGCAAATATTTTTTTCATAAGATAGATATAACGGACAAAAATATTACTGATAGATTTTCGGCATCGGATACCTACTGGAATGAGGAAACAAAGGAGATAAAATATCAAATTGCGGACGGCTCCTCAATAGATCAGATGCTTGCCCAATGGCATGCGGATATAATAGGTCTCGGGGACATATTCGACAGAGAGCAGATTTTTAAAGCGCTTCAAGAGATGATGAAGAACAATTATAAACCCAGTATGAGAGATTTTGTCAACCCCTGGAGAATTTTTTCTCTTAATGATGAATCGGGAACTGTTATATGTGATTATCCTAATGGGGTTAATAAACCCAAAATACCCATTCCATATTGCGAAGAAACAATGACAGGCTTTGAATACTCCTTTGCAGGGCTTCTGTGTTCAAGAAATATGGTTGAAGAAGGTGTAAAGGTTACCTCGGCAGTGCGGGATAGATTTGATGGCAAGAAGCGAAATCCCTGGAACGAGTTTGAGTGTGGCAGTAACTATGCTCGTTCTATGGCAAGCTATGCCTTGATACCGATACTGAGTGGCTTTGAATTTGATATGCCGAACCGATATATCGGTTTTAACCCATTTTTAACAGACAAATTCAGAAGCATTTGGAGTGTTGACGGTGCATGGGGCGAATTTGTACTTGATGAAGATAAAGTGGTTATTTCTATAAGAGAGGGCGAAATTCGGTTGTCATCTTTGGGATTGAAATTTTGCAAGAGTATTTCGGTATTGAAAATTGACGGTAGGATTATTGATTTTAACTTTGAAAATGGTATAATATATTTTGAAGAAATGAAAATTTCTCAAAATATGGAGATTATACTATGAAACATCTAAAAATAACAACTGCAGAACTTTCAAAGATATGCGGAGTATCTCAAGGCACAGTTGACAGAGCGCTGAATAACCGGTCAGACATTAGTGCAGAAACAAAAAAGAGGATTATTAACGTTGCCAGACAGTACGGTTATCGTGAATATGTAGACAGTAACAGTGAAAATAAAATTATTGGTCAGGTTGGAATTATCGTATTTAATTTGAATAATGAATATTTTTCTAAGCTCATAACGGAAACAGAACTTGTTTTACACAAGCTTGGGCTTAGCGCCGTAATTATGATAACACATTATGATAAACAGTACGAAATCGAGTGCATCAGAAATATGTACAATATGGGCGTTCAGGGAATTGTGCTGTGTTCTGTAAACCGAGGCAGAGAATTTGATAATTATTTAAGGCTGTTTGATATTCCTATTGTTGCGGTAGGGAATAATATCGGCTCTGTTCCGTATGTAGGAATAGACGACTTTTCCGCAATGAGAGATATGACAGCAAAAGTAATAGCGGATGGATATACTGATTTAATATATTTTTCGCCTGCGTTAAAGTATGCAGATGCTTATGCTCAGAAGTTGAGGTATAGTGGATTTTTAAGTGCAGTGCCGAACAGGAAGCATAAAACAGTGACCGATATGGAAGAAATTTCAGAATCTTATAAGGACAAAACTGCCATTATATGTTCTACGGACTATTACGCATTTCAGGTATATGTTAAAGCAAGAAATGTGAAAATTGTCGGATTTGATGATCTGGAGGCCATTGAAAAATATAAAATCAGAATTGATTCGGTGGGGTACTCTCTTCCTGAAATAGCAAGATTGGCAGTTGATATTATAGTCGGTAAGAGAGATAGTGGCGTTATTATTAAACATAGTATCATAGAGCATACATAAAAGTAACGGCATCTATTTCGTATATGAGAGCCAAAAGAAGCGAACAATTTAGATTACATCTAAAGTGTTCGCTTTTTTCAATGGTTTGAGGGCTTTTTGCAAAAATCAGTTTTGAAACAAAAGGGTAGATGCCAAGCGTTTTTGCCAGACTTGAACTAATGACAACGCAATAAAAGAAGATAAAACTGATTATAATTTTTCTATGATCAGAAATGTAAAGGGAAGTTTCATACATTTATTCTCGTTTTGAATAGTTTGATGGCGAGATTCCAAAGTGTCGTTTGAACATTTTTGAGAAGGTATATAAATCAGAATATCCAACTGAGTTGGCTACAACAGATATCGCAATATGTTTTTGGGTTATGAGAGTGGCGGCAATATTCATTCTATAATTAAGAAGATACCGTTTAGGAGAAAGACCGGTTTTGTTTTTGAAAAGGACAGAAAAATATGTTCTCTCAAGGTTTAGGTGTTGCGCCATTTTTTCCACAGTTATATCGTGCATATAGTTTGAATGTATAAATTCCACTGCTTTTTCAATATGGTCGTTTTTATTATTTTCTCCTTCTGATAACAGGGCAAATAAATCCCACAATCTTGCACTAAGATAAGCACTTCTGCCATTAGAAAAACTTTCGCAGTTTTTCATTGAACTAAATATCTTTTCCGCTTCGGGATACTTAATAACATCTAAAAGATTTTCTGTAACTTCTCTGGTTGTAGTAAAACCAATCCAGATATAACTCCAAGGGTTAACGCTGTCTGCTTCATAATAAGTCTCTATATATGGTGGAATGACAAACATTTCGCCTGGTTTAACGTTATACTCTTTGTCTCTAATTTTAAAAATTCCAAAACCTGATACAACAAAATGAATAAGCCAATGTGTTCGTATAGCAGGACCGAAGGAATGTGATTTATTGCAGTTTTCGTAACCAAATTGTACTGGATTCAAATCCGAAAACCCCTCGTCTTTTATTATAATACAATGATGCATAATTCTATGCCACCTCCAAAAAAAACAACAAAATGACAAATTGTACTAACATTATACCATTCCTTTTTATGTAGAGTCAATATATAATTTAAACGAAAGGAGTGGTTAAAATGAAAATTACCTTTATTGGTGCGGGAAGCACTATTTTTGCAAGGAATGTAATAGGTGATTGTATGTGCGTTGAGTCGTTGAGAGATAGCGAGTTTGCTCTTTATGATATTGATTCGACACGAATTCAGGAGAGCAAAGTTATTTTGGAGGCAATGCGGAAAGAAAAAGGCGGCTATGGCAGAATAGAATGTTATATAGGTGTTGAGAATCGAAAAGCAGCCCTTAAAGATGCAGATTTTGTTGTAAATGCAATACAGGTCGGAGGATATGACCCTTGTACTATTATAGATTTTGAGGTGCCGAAAAAATATGGTCTTCGTCAGACAATTGCAGATACTTTAGGAATTGGAGGTATTATGCGTGCACTTCGCACAATACCGGTAATGGATGACTTTGCAAAGGACATGGCTGAGGTATGTCCGGATGCACTACTGATGAATTATACAAACCCTATGGCTATGTTGACGGGCTATATGCTTCAGTATACACCAATCAAAACAGTTGGGCTTTGTCATAGTGTGCAGGTTTGTAGCGAAAGCCTTTTGATGTCTCTTGGAATGGAAGATAAACTTGAAGGAAGAAAAGAATTAATTGCCGGAATTAACCATATGGCATGGCTTTTGCAAATAAAGGATAAAAATGGTGTTGATCTTTATCCGGAAATTAAGTCAAGGGTTGATGAATATATTGCTAATCCCGAAAATGAGAACAAAGTTCGTATGGATTACATAAGAAACTTCGGTTACTATTGCACGGAATCCAGCGAACATAATGCGGAATATAATCCTTTTTATATAAAAAGTAAATATCCTGAATTGATTGAAAAATTCAATATTCCCCTTGATGAGTATCCACGCCGTTGCATAAACCAGATTGATGCGTGGAAAAAAGAGTATAAAGAGTTGTGTGAAAAAGGCGTAAAAGAGCATACACGAAGCAATGAATATGCTTCGTGGATAATGCAGAGTATAGTTGAAAATACTTCTTATCAGATAGGCGGTAATGTTTTAAATAAGGGACATTTAATCTCAAATTTCCCTGAAAATGCATGTGTAGAAGTACCTTGTTTAGTAAATGGTAATGGCATAATACCATGCCATGTGGGTGAACTGCCTTTGCAATGTGCGGCAATGAATATGACAAACATCAATGTTCAGCTCCTTACTATTGAAGCTGCAAAAACTCATAAAAAAGAACACATATATCAGGCGGCAATGATGGATCCCCATACAGCAAGCGAACTTGATATTGATACTATTAAGAAAATGGTGGATGAGCTTATAGAGGCACACGGGAATTATATGCCTAAATTTGTTTAATGCAGATAATTTGTTTTGCATATAAACCATTCGGTTCTTCCAAAAAGATAGAGCAATATAGATACAGTCTATATTGCTTTTTTCTTTCCCAATTGTTATGCGGTTTTTTGGGATTTTGAATGACACAAGAAAAAGTCGCAACCGAATAACGAATGGTAGATGCAGGTTTCTATTTCCAGGACTCGAACAGGAGACTAAATAGAATTTAACATTAAACTGAGACGATTTCAAATAATGAAGTCGCCTCTTTTTATACCCAAAAAGTAAGGATAATGAGGATGGGAAAGTTTGATGATAAAGAGATTATATAAATACGGCTCGCTTACAAGGCAGTGTGTAGCGACATCGGGAATGTTGCAAGCGGGGTTTTTGTAAATATAGTTTTTTGCTTTTTCGACGATAAGCTCTTTTTTGCAAGACGATATATATTTCATATAGGGAATTACTGCAGACATAGCACCGTAAAAAGCACAAAGAGTATCACAGTCGATTGATGCCCCGACGGTCGGTATATTCATAACCTTCTCGGTAGCAGATTTATCGCATGATACAATTTGCAAATCATATTTAATATTATCAGCTGTATTCAAATCGGAAAAACCAAACGAGAGAAAGTCAATATTTTCACCATACCAATATGATTGATAGCCAAGGTTTTTCGGAATAAAAAAGACATTACCGGCATTTGTAAATATTGTTTTGTCTGCAGATACAATTTTGCTGTGTCCGCTCACCATATATGCAAGATAATTAAACGGAGCACCTTTGCGATTATCTGTATAATGGT
>JAHAZB010000092.1 GCA_018384175.1 Eubacteriales bacterium | reverse complement strand
ATATTACCACATACTTCCCCCTTTGTCAACACTTTTTTTTAATTTTTTTTAACTTTTTTTCTTTCTTACCCTTTAGCACAAAAAGAACTGCCTCTCCGGCAGTCCCTTTTGGCTATTTTGACTATATCCTAAAGAAATTCTCTGGCATAATCGCTTAAATATCCGGAAAGTTCTTCCTTGTCAAATTCAAATTCCACATATCCTCTACGATAATACGACAGCTGATATGGCGGATAATACAACACAAGCTTACCATCTTTCAGATAAAAATTTGAACTGTTCAGATTTTTTGTAGACGGCATCTCCCATAGCTCGCTATAATCACCTTCTCCTTTTTCTGCTATGTCTTTCATTTTATTATCTATTACAGTTTTCCATGAGTCATCGGCGAACAAATCCTCAAGTACTATTATTTTTTTCTGTAAAAAGTCTATTGTTTTTGTAATTCTGAATTTTTCTCCATGCGCTCCGCCCGTAAACGCCTCACCCTCAAGAATAACACTCACAATCCTACCGTCATTTCTCGCAATTTCGCAGTCTGCTTCAAGAGAATAGTTTTCCTTCTCAGACGGCGGCTTTGACAGAAAGTTATTAACAATAGCAGAAACTTCCTTATTATATGTATCATTTATATTTTCAGCAAACTCCTGCTCTTTTTCGCACGAAAGTTCGGGCACGTTTATTCTTACTTCTCCCACATCCGTCTGATATGTTTTTTCTTCAATCTTTACATCAACACCGTCGCTGCACGAACATAGTAACGATAGAATTACAGCACCAAACAGCAGTCTTACAGAATTATACAAATCAGACCGCCGCTCCCTTCGTTTATAATACGCTCAAGCGTTGAGCCAAGCTTTCCCCTTGCCTCATCCGGCATACGCGCCAGCTTATTATTTAGCCCTTCATTAACCAACTCATACAGCGACTTACCGAATATATTTGATTCCCAGATTTTTTGTGGGTCTGACTCAAAATCCGCAAGCAGATATTTCACAAGCTCTTCCGACTGCTTTTCATTGCCTACTACCGGATTTACTTCTGTCTTAATATCAGCTTTTATCATATGTATTATTCGCTACAAACCGATGTGCTTTTTAGCAAAAAAGCGGATGAAGTAATTCTACCTCATACCGCTTCTTATTATTTTTATGCTTTTGCATTTTCCGCATCGTTATTACGAATTTCACTTCTGCGAATTTTTCCGTTAAATGTTTTGGGAAGAGCATTTACATACTCCACCACTCTCGGATATTTATACGGAGCTGTATTATCCTTAACGTATTTCTGAAGCTCCTTGGTAAGCTCTTCAGAAGGCTCGTAACCTTTTGAAAGAACAATTGTTGCCTTTACCGCATAGCCTCTGATTTTATCAGGAACACCTGTTACTGCGACCTCGGAAACTGACGGATGTTCCAGAAGAACACTCTCTATTTCAAATGGTCCGATACGATAGCCCGATGACTTGATAACATCATCATTACGTCCAACGTATCTGAACATACCCATTTCATCACGGTATGCAGTATCACCTGTATGGTAAAAACCATCATGCAGAGCTTTTTTGGTATCCTCAACGCTCATATTATATGAATCAAGAAGTCCGCAGGTCTTACGCGATTTGCTTAACACTCTTATACAGATTTCGCCCGTAGCACCTCTTGGGCAGGATTCGCTCTTATCATCAAGGATATGGACGTCATATCCCGGAACAGCATATCCGATAGCGCCCGGCACAGGCTCGGACCACGGATATATCGTGCCTACACAAAGCGTGGTTTCCGTCTGACCGAAGCCTTCATATATTTTATGTCCTGTTGCCTCAAGCCATCTGTTGAATATTTCAGGATTAAGTGCCTCTCCGGCAGTACAGCAATGAGTAAGTGAAGACAAATCGTATTGTTTTACATCGCCACTCTGAAGCATCATTCTGTACATCGTAGGCGGAACACAAAATGTAGTGATTTTATACTTTTCCATTTTAGAAAGTATATCAGCACCATCGAACTTATCGAAATCGTATACAAATACCGCTGATTCGCCAAACCACTGACCGTATATCTTACCCCAGAGGGATTTAAGCCAGCCGGTATCTGAAATTGTAAAATGGATTCCGCCGTCTACAACTCTATGCCAGAATACTCCGGTCATGATATGTCCAAGCGGGTATTTGAAGTTATGTGAGATGATTTTCGGATATCCCGAAGTTCCTGATGAAAAAGACATCAGCATAGTATCATCCGCCATCGGATTAAGCTTGCCGGTTGGTCTCTCCCAATCAGCATTTGCAAGCTCGAAGCCCTTTTCAAAATCAATCCAGTCTTCGCCTGCATTCTTATGTCCGATAACAAACTTCTTCTGTACAGTCTCATATTTTTCCTGCATTTTGTCAAATTCTTCAGTTGCATCACCATCGCCGGTAATAACCACCGCTTTGACTTCTGCCGCATTACAACGGTAAACATAGTCCTTTGCCTTAAGCATATTTGTTGCCTGAACAACAACCGCACCTATTTTATGAAGTCCTAATATGATAAACCAGAAGTAATAGCTTCTTTTAAGCACCAAAAGAACCTTGTCGCCCTTTTTTATTCCCATATAATTAAGATAATTTGCCGCCTTATTGGAATAGAGCATCATATCACGGAATGTAAAACGTCTCTCACTGCCGTCCTTTGAAACCCATATCATCGCCAACTTATCCGGCTTTGTTGTTCCAAGCTCGTCAATTACATCATATGCAAAGTTGAAGTCTGACGGATATGTAAGCTTAAAGTTCTTTTGCGCATCCTCCAAAGAGATAAAAGCGTCTCTGTGCGCTCCTACGTATTTTTCATATATTGGCATAAATATTCCTCCAATTTTTTATAGCATTATAGTATATTAAATATTGAAGCTCCCGAAATTTATGGGTCGGGCCCCTATTTAATGACTACTGCTATAAACTGAGCTTCTTTATCGCCCAAAGCGACCTCAGCATGGGGAACACTTGAATCAAAATACACACTGTCTCCCTTTGATAGCTCATAGGATATATCGCCTATATAAAGCATCATTTTTCCGGAAATTACATAATTGAACTCCTGACCTTCATGACCGTGCATAACAGGTGCCTTACCATCGGGTGTGATTGTAACCAGAAATGGTTCTGCCTTTTTGTTACGGAAGGTATAAGCCAGGTGCTTATAGTCATATTCGTGTTCTCTTTTTACAGAATAGCCCTTGCCCTTTTCGACCATACAGCACGTTGAAAGAGTCGGAGCACTTCCGCTTATAAGGTCAAGAACATCAACGCCAAGGATATCAGCTGCATTATAAATAACACTGAACGAAAAATCCTTGTCTCCGCTTTCGAATGCTTTGTAGGTTTCTTCGTCTACGCCAAGCTTTTCTGACATTTCCTTTTCTGACAGCTCTGCCTCCTCACGAAGGAACATCAAGCGCATACCTATATCTTTAATCTGATCATTCATACCTATGCCTCCTTATCCTTCATACTCATATCCCAGCTTTATTGCCTCCATATTAAGGTCAAAAAGCTGAGGTTTCTTTGCAGAAACAACCTTCTTCATAGCTTTTTCTATGTTTTCAAAAGGTATGATTCCCGAATGTTTGATAAACATACCGAGAATTATCATATTTGCAAGACCGGAAAGATTCTTCTCCGATGCGAGCTGTGTTGCAGGGATATAATGCGCCTCAATATCATCCCTTTCGCTCTTCTTTTCAATAAGTGAGCTATCTACAAAAACCTGTCCGCCCGGATTGATTTCTGTAATATACTTATCAAAAGACGGCGTATTCATCGCAATTAAAACATCCGGCTTATCAACAATCGGAGAACCGATTTTTTCATCGCTTATTATAATAGAGCAGTTTGCAGTACCGCCTCTCATTTCAGGGCCGTATGACGGAAGCCATGAAACCTCTTTGCCATCAATGAGACCTTCGTAAGCAAGGAATTTACCTGAAAACAAAATTCCCTGACCGCCGAAGCCTGCAATTAAAATCTGTTTATTCATAGTCTGTTCCTCCTTACTCAGCATTCTGTGTTTTATCCTTATAAACGCCAAGCGGATAATAAGGAAGCATATTTTCATCAAGCCACTTAAGAGCATCAATCGGAGTCTTACCCCAGTTTGTAGGACAGGTTGAAAGAACCTCTATGAGTGAGAAGCCTTTTCCCTCAATCTGATTCTGGAACGCCTTCTTTATAGCAGCCTTTGCCGCTTTTACATTTTTAACATTATTTACTGCAACTCTTTCAAGATATGCCGCTCCGTCAACCTCAGAAAGCATCTCGCAAACCTTTACGGGGTATCCTACCTTGCTTACATCACGTCCATACGGCGAGGTCTGTGTAACCTGACCGGGAAGTGTTGTCGGAGCCATCTGTCCGCCTGTCATACCGTAAATTGCGTTATTTACGAAAATAACGGTTATATTCTCACCTCTTGCCGCTGCGTGAACAGTTTCTGCAGTACCAATAGCTGCCAAATCGCCATCGCCCTGATATGTAAACACGATGTTGTTTGCATCAGAACGCTTAACACCTGTTGCAACAGCCGGAGCACGTCCGTGTGCAGCCTGTACCATATCACAGTTGAAATAGTTATATGCAAATACCGAACAGCCTACCGGTGCTACACCAATTGCTCTTCCGGTTACACCAAGCTCGTCGAGAGCTTCTGCAACCAGTCTGTGGATAATACCGTGAGTACATCCAGGACAGTAGTGAAGTACGGCATCTGTAAGAGCTTGCGGTTTTTCAAATACTTTCATTATTTTGCACCCCCATAGTTTACAGCCTCGTTTATTGAATCAAGCACATTCTTTGTTGTCGGAATCATTCCGCCTGTACGGTTACAAAGAAGAACCGGCTTCTTGCAACGGATTGAAAGCTCAACATCCTCAATCATCTGACCCATACTAAGCTCAACGGAAATAAATGCCTTAACCTTATCCGCTGCCTTATTAAGAACTTCCTTCGGGAACGGCCAGAGTGTAATCGGTCTTATCATACCAACCTTAATGCCATTCTTTCTTGCTTCATCAATTGCATTCTGAGAAACACGGGCAGCAACACCGAATGCTACGATACAATACTCGGCATCCTCCATCTTGTATTCCTCATACATAACCTCATTCTTTTCAATCTCGGCATATCTCTTATATCTGTCAAAATTGAACTGCTCAAGCTCTTCAGGCTTCAGGAACAATGAGTTCACAATATTAGGCTTTCTCTCGCCGTTTGTGCCGGTAAGTGCCCATGGTTTATCATATTTTGTAACTTCGCCCAAATCAAGTGAAACAGGCTCCATCATCTGTCCCATGGTACCGTCTGCAAGAATCATAGTCGGCATTCTGTACTTATCACCGAGGTCAAAGCCCTTGAATGTGAGATTAACCATTTCCTGAACTGATGACGGTGCAAGAACAATCATATGGAAATCCCCGTGTCCTGCGCCACGTGTTGCATGGAAATAATCCGACTGTGAAGGCTGAATACCGCCAAGACCGGGGCCGCCACGCTGTACATTGACAATGAGTGCCGGCAAATCACAGCCTGCAAGGTATGAAAGTCCCTCACTCTTCAACGCAATACCGGGGCTTGATGATGATGTCATTACCCTCTTACCTGTTGATGAAACACCAATTACCATATTTATTGCCGCAATTTCACTTTCTGCCTGAAGGAAAACACCGCCTTCAATCTTCGGAAGTCTTTTGGACATATATGCAGCAACCTCTGTCTGAGGAGTTATAGGATAACCGAAATAATGCTTACAGCCTGCCATTATAGCAGCTTCAGCTAAAGCTTCGTTACCTTTCATTAAAACTTTTTCGCTCATTTTCTTCATTCCTTTCTGATAGGATATTATCGCTTATTTCTCTACGGTTATTACGCAGTCAGGACACATAGTTGCACAAAACGCACAACCAATACAAGCACTCTGGTCGGTAATACCTGCCGGATGATAGCCCTTGGCATTAAGTTCATCTTTAAGCACCACAATTTTCTTGGGACAAACCGATGTACAAAGACCGCAGCCTTTACACAAGCTTTCATCAAAAGTTACTTTTGCCATGATTTATACCTCCTGTTGTTTCAGCCACGACTGTCTTACATAAAGACCTATTGGCTGCAGATTTTTTATTTCATTATTTAACTCGCCGTAAAGCTCCCGCCTTACAGTTGTCATTTTAATTGGTAAACCGGTGAGCTCTGACACCTCTTTAGCATAGTCAAGAGATGCTAAAACCTCGTCATATGTGGTTTCCTCACCGAGATTTGAATTGTTTACAATACCCGTAAACCTTACCCCCGATGCACCTTCTATTTCTCGCATAACCTCGATTGTGGACTGTGCATCAGCAGTCAGAAATCTGTATTTGTTTATTACAAACAGCATTTCGAAATTATTTTCCTCCAAGAGATACGGGGCATATCTTCCGAGCGCCAGCGCACCTCTGTCATCTCCGCCAACATCGACAACCGCATAAACGCTTTTATCTGCAAAAATCGAATATGCTTCAGCCGGAATTGCAGGAGTGTCTACATTGGAGTTTGCGTATTCGGACGAAATCATCCGAATACCCATATCTGCCAGTATATCTGCCGTATCCTTAGCTCTGAAATACGGATTTACTATATCAAGGTCTGCAATTGATACCTTTTTCCCGTTTTCAGAAAGTGCCATAGCATAATTAACAGCAATATTTGTCTTGCCGCTGCCGTAATGACCGGCAAGTACGGTTATACGCTTTGCTCCCAAACCGCTTATATTCATACCGTCAACCACCCTTCATTTATTCAGCAACAATACCCTCCACCTTTTTTATCTTCAGTTTGTTTACAGCGTCCTCACGCATTTTGTACTTGAGGATTTTTCCTGCCGCATTCATCGGGAACTCGCTGACGAAGTCTATATATCTGGGAACCTTATGCTTTGCCATATGGTCGCGGATATATCCCTTCATTTCCTCGTCGGTCATTTCCTCGTTGTCCTTTAATATAATGCATGCCATAATTTCTTCGCCGTACTGCTCGTCGGGAATACCTATAACCTGAACATCCTTTACTTTCGGATGTGTGTATATGAATTCTTCTATCTCCTTAGGATAAATGTTCTCGCCGCCACGGATAATCATATCCTTGAGTCGTCCGGTTATGCGGTAATTGCCCTCAGGAGTCCTTAATGCAAGGTCGCCCGTATGGAGCCAGCCATCCGCATCAATTGTAGCAGCTGTTGCCTCAGGCATTTTATAATAACCCTTCATTATGTTATAGCCTCTTGCAACAAATTCGCCTGTTACATTGTCGGGCAAATCATCACCCGTCTCAGGGTCAACTATTCTACACTCAATCTCAGGAAGAGCACGTCCGACAGTTGTAACTCTCACTTCAACCGAGTCGTCGGTACTGCTCATTGTACAGCCGGGTGCCGCCTCTGTCTGACCGTAAACTATGGTTATTTCCTTCATATTCATTTTATTGATAACCATATTCATAACCGGTTCGGGACACGGTGAGCCTGCCATAATACCGGTTCTCATATATGAGAAATCTGTATTTTCAAAGTCCGGATGCTCCAGCATTGCAATAAACATAGTCGGAACACCGTGGAAGCAGGTGATTCTTTCGTGGTTAATGCATGAAAGCGCCGGCTTTGGCGAAAAGTATGGAAGCGGATATATCGAACCGCCGTGTGTCATAGTTGCTGTCATAGCAAGCACCATTCCGAAGCAATGGAACATCGGCACCTGAATCATCATTCTGTCAGCCGTTGACAAATCCATTCTGTCGCCTATACACTTACCGTTGTTTACTATATTATAATGAGTCAGCATAACGCCTTTAGGGAAGCCTGTTGTTCCTGATGTATACTGCATATTGCAGACATCGTGAACATTTACCTTTGAAGCCATACGGTAAACCTCTTCAAGAGGCACTTTATCTGCTCTGAGGCATGCATCCTCCCATGTCAGACAACCCTTCTGCTTAAAGCCTACTGTAATAATATTTCTCAAGAAGGGCAAGCGTTTTGCATGAAGCGGTTCGCCCTCCTTTGTATTCTCAAGCTCGGGACAAAGCTCTGCCATAATTGCAGAATAGTTGGAGTCTCTGTATCCGTCTACCATAATGAGAGTATGTGTGTCCGATTGCTTTAATAGATACTCAGCCTCGTGAATTTTATAAGCTGTATTTACAGTAACCAAGACAGCACCGATTTTTGTTGCCGCCCAGAATGCTATATACCACTGAGGAACATTTGTTGCCCATACAGCAACGTGGCTTCCTGCCCTGACGCCGAGTGATATAAGGCTTCTGGCAAAATTGTCAACATCGTCTCTGAACTCTTTATATGTTCTTGTATAATCAAGAGTTGTATATTTGAATGCACACTGGTCAGGGAACTCCTCTACCATTTTATCGAGCACCTGAGAGAATGTTTTCTCAATCAGCGCTTCCTGTTTCCATACATATTTTCCTGTTCCACGCTTGTTCTCATAAAGAGTGGATTTTGCTCTTGAAAGATTGTCAAATCTTGACATAAAGCTCACAAAATGCGGGAAGATTATATCGTGGCTGTTAATTTCCTCGTCCCAATCAGGATCCCATTCGATAGACATATGTCCCACAAAATTTATACTTCTGAGGGCATTCATAACCTTATCTATCGGGAGTGTTCCCTCACCTATCAGGCTATGACCGTCAAGGCTTTCCGAGTCCTTGATATGAATATGCTTTATAAACGCACCAAGATTTGTAACTGTTTGTTCAGGGCTTTCGCCGTGGATGCGGTAGGGATAGTGTAAATCCCAAAGTGCCGCTACATAATCGCATGAGAAAAGCGAAAGAAGCTCTCTTAATTTTTTTGTGTCCGCATATGCACCTGCAGTTTCAACCAGCATAACAACATTGTTTGCCTCTGCAAGAGGAAGAGCTTTTTCAATAAATTCAGCAGTTCCTTCCTCGGTTGTTGCCTTAAGTCTTATGTACGGCACATTCAGCATTTCCGAGGCCTTTATACATTTTTTAAGCTCGTCATATGCTTCCTCGCTTTTTGTTGAAACATCTGTAACCATATCAATACACGGTATACAGATTTTGTACTCCATCATTTTATGATAAGCGGATTTTATATCAGAATCATTCAGCTTGCTTATATCGTGGATTTCGAAACCGCTGAATTTATATTCCTTTGCAATGTCAAAAAACTCTGATATATGAAAGTCATTCCATTTATTGGTTGAAAAGGATAAATTCATCCTTATACCTCCTCGAAGCAAATTTTATTCAGGGCATTTATATACGCATTAATGCTTGCGCCGATAATATCCGTTGAAATGCCCTTACCGGAATAAGGCTTGCCGTTATATCTGAGCTTTACAATACTTGAGCCCATAGCCTCTCTTCCTTCCGTTACAGCCTGAATCTGAAAATCGTCAAGCTCAAAATGGTGTCCTGTTATCTGTTCAATCGCAAGGAACGCCGCATCAATCGGTCCGTCGCCTATGCATATGCCCGAAAGAACACTTCCGTTCTTTTCAAGCTCAATATGAGCTGAGGACGAGATTATATTTCCGTTGTTGATGACATAGCTTTTAAGCTTATATGTAGGTGCAACCTGCATTGCCACACTTGCAACAATCGCATCAATTTCTCTTGCACCAACCTTCTTATTCTTTGAAATCTTGGTGAATTCTTCAAACACATTGCTAAGGTCATCTTCAGAAAGCTCATATCCAAGCTTTGCAACTGCAATACTAAGAGTCTTTATATCATCATTTTCTGTGAGGACAATGCTTTCACCAGGCTCCAGATTTGTTCCGCCGTCAAATGGCGAATTGGAGCCGATATTTCTTGTCATCATCAGAATCTTATTTACCGAATTATCAAGAGCGGTCATATTGATTTGGGACTTGATTCCTAAAGAATCACCCTTTTCACGGAAGATTTTCGCAACCGCACTGAGCATCGGATACTCGTTCGAAATAACCGAGGTCTTGATTTGATTTACACCGGCATTGATACAGGATACCGCACAAGCTGCCGCCATATTAAGTGCATTTGAGCACTCCACCGAAAGATTTACATTTTCAATTTCCGGAACATCTTTACAAAGTCCCTTTATAAATTCCGCAAACTCGTTCGGAAGCATTTCACCTGCGCTGTCGCAAACAGTAATTGTTCCTGCTCCGCACTCAATTGCAGTCTTCATTGCATTGACAAGAAACTCTCTTTCAGCTCTTGTTGCGTCCATCAAGGACACTTCCACATCATTTGTAAGCTCCTTCGCTCTCTTAACCGTTTCGGTAAGAGCCTCTATCATAGCCTTAGGCTTTTTATGGAACAGATACTCCATCTGCACCGTTGAAACGGGCATCATTATGTGAAGTCTTGGGTTTTTCGCGCCCTTGATTGCATCGTATGCCTTTTCGGCAGATTCTGCCGAAAGTCCTGCCGGACAGGAAAGAATACTGTTTTTCAAAAGCGGAGCAATTGAATGAAGGTATAATACATCTGTCTTACCCTTTGTTATGGGCGCTGTTTCAATAACATCAACCGCAAGCTTATCCAGTAGCTTTGCAATCTCAATCTTTTCCTTGAAGCTCAAAGTATAGCCGTTTGTTTTTCCTTCTTCTCTCAATGTGATATCAGAAACCGAAATCTTAATCATTATTACACCTCATTTATTCTCAAAATTTTTTCTGCATTTTTATGGAAAATAAGCTCTTTTTCATCATCTGTTAAAGACATACTGTTTATGGTTTCAAGCTCATCCTTTGCTTTCCACATCGGAAAGTCCGTTCCGAAAAGAACTCTTTCGGCACCGTACATCCTGATAAGCTCCTCAGCCCTTTTAGCGCCAAGCATCCAGAAGGAACTCGATGTATCAACGTAGCAGTTTTCTTCGCCCAAAAGCTCATATGCCAAATCAAATACAGACCATCCGCCAAAATGTGCTCCTATTGTAATAATTCCGGGGAACTCTTTTAGTATGTTCTTTAGTCGTCTTGGATGCGAGTAATCGTACCTGTAATCGCCTGTATGAATCAAGAGCGGAATTTTCATTTCTCTCAGATAGTCATACAGCTCAAACATTCGCTCATCATCCATATTATATTTCTGGGTATCGGGATGAATTTTAACCCCCCTTAAGCCAATCTCCGTCATTCGCTTTGTTTCGCCTATCTTGTCTTCAAAATCCACATGCATTGTCCCGAATCCGTAAAACTCACTATGCGTCTTACATTCATCGGAAATAAAATTATTTATCGTTGTAACACTTGCCGCCGTAACTGCAACAGAATGGACAACATAGTTTGTAATACCACACTTACTTCCTTCTGCAAGAAGTTCTTTTGAAGTGCCGTCTCCACTCATACTTATACCGTAAAAATCCCCTATACTTTCAACCGCCTTGGTGGCAATTTTCTCGGGATATATATGTGTATGAAAATCAATTATCTTCATTCTTAAATTCCTCACATTTTCCTATCTCAATAACATAATAAGCGGCTTCGCCCGAAAAAGCAAAGCCGCTAAGGTTCCCGTTATTACTTACACAGACCTAATATGCAGATTGGCTTTTTCGCGTACAATTACATCCTAGTAGAATACTTATTAGTGCGATTAGGCTTAGAATAATGTTTTCAATAATGCCAGAAAGGCATATAATACCTGTAACCAAACACAAAAAAACAGACACTGCAAAACCAGCAATGTCTGAAAATAGTGCATTGTTATTTGTTTCATTTGCAGGACAAGAACAAGATGCAAATTTCTTTGCAGCTTCATAAACTTTATTAGATTTGAATGTCTTTGCAAAGCTCATATCTGTTCCCCTCCTCAAATTATATGCTATATCATACCACTTTACTACATAGAAGTCAATACTGTTTCAGATTTTTTTCAAAATTCTCGTAAATTTCGACAAGGAATTGAGTCCTAATCCTTCTTAGATTTATTTAATCTGATAACATATGTCATATTTTAAGGCTAAATCATATGCTTTCCTTGACCTTGAATTACCGCCTCGTGTTTGAATTATCTGTCCTGAACCGAATGTCAGAAGGTTCGAGTTCTCTGTGAATCTATGTAAGGCATCAGGAAGAATTTTCATAAAGATTTTTAACTCAATCTGGTTTTCTTCTCTTTTATACACCATAATCTTATCAATAAAGCTGTCAACAACGTTTTTGCTGAGGTCTTCCGTAAAATCAAGCTCATTGGCTATATTTTCTCGAAGGCTTTCGATTGATTCTTTCAGGTCAAGACTTTTCCGTTCTTCTTCATCGAGTTTATTAAGACTTTCTCTATGCTCATCAATCTGTACGTTGAAAATATTGTTTCTCTGCTCAAATTCTTCGTTAGACAACCTATCGTCCATAACCAAGTCTAAAAGCTTGTCTTTTTTTGCAAGAAGAGCTTTGATATCAGCTTGTATCTTGTGCTTGGATTTTGCAATAGCTTTTATGCTGCTGCTTTCATTGTAAATCGCTATGAGGTCATTTATAATAGAAGCTTTTTCACAGATAACCTTATTACAGACCTCTCTCACAACAGCATCAATTTCGGTTGTATATACAAGCGGATTTCTGCATTTATTGCCATTGCCGTACTCTTTACACGCCCAGAGTTCTTTGTTCCCTGACTTATACTTATAGATTGTGTGATGATAACAAGTGTTATGCTCACCGCAGACGAGCTTACCCGAATACAAGTATTTATTCTGATAGCTTGTCTTGTCTTCTGTCATCATCTTCTGACTGCGTTCTTGTAGCTTTCGGTTGGCTTTTTCCCAAAGTTCAGCAGATACAATAGGCGGAACTTTTTCGTGGTCCTCATACATAACCCATTCATCCTTTGGCAGATGCTTTATATCATCATGTCTGAAATCAATTTTGTGAGTTTTATTACCGCAATAGAAACCCTTATACTTTGGATTAACCAATATGCCCTTTATTGATGAAAAGGAAAAATCATTACCATTAGTGTTTCGGTAGCCCATTTCGGTAAGAGCTTTTGCTATCGCTCTTATACCCAAATTACCATTTGCATACAAATCAAAGATTTTCCTTACCATTTCCGCCTCTTCGGGCGCAATAACCAGTCTGCCATTTTCCTTTCGATATCCCCATATACAGTCATTCCCAAGAACAACACCTCTTTCGATTGATTTTCTAAAGCCAAAGGAAACTCTCTCGGATATCTTTCTTGATTCATCCTGTGCCATTCCCGACATTATAGTAAGACGAAGTTCTGAATCGGGTTCTAATGTGTTCAGATTATCATTTTCAAAATATACACCTACTCCATGTCTGAGCAAATCCTGTGTGAATGATAAGCTATCAACTGTATTCCTTGCAAATCGGCTGATTTCTTTTGTTATAATCAAGTCGAACCTATGCTTCTTAGCATCCTTAATCATTCTAAGGAAATTTTCACGGTTTTTAACAGATGTGGCCGAAATGCCCTCATCTACATAACCTTCAACCAATGTCCAGTTAGGATTCTCTGCTATTCTTTTTTCAAAATGATATTTTTGAGCAGACAGAGAATGAATCTGTGCATCCTTCTCTGTCGAAACACGGGCATAGTAAGTAACCCTTAAATTAAGGTCTGTCAGTCTCTTGTTATTCTCAAGCATTTCCTTTCTTATTGTATAAATGTCCATATACTGCTCCTGCCTTCTATCAGCTTGCCCGCCTTAGCAAAATTTCTTTTGCTGTATGGTACATATCCTCTGTTATTATGTGCTTGTCAAACAATTTCTGATTGATAAATATTTTAAGCTCGCATAAGAACTGCTGTCTATTGTTCTCTAAAGTATCGTTTTCCTGTACAGTTTTGGTCATCAGCACACTGTCCTTTCTATAAGTCTTTCTTTCTGATTATGCTGCTTTTAAGCACTTCTGTTTGCTGCTTATTATATGTATGCTCGGAGCAGACGCGGAAAGCTTCACACCGAATTTGTTTCCTCTGCGTACTATCTTTGGTTCTTCAAGGGTTAATTCTTCCGTACCTGGTGCGACTATGCCATAGCCGGTCTGACGCACGCTGATTAGTGCCTGCTCCACCTTATCGTATTCACGTTTTGCACGTGCAAGCTCTTTTATCAAACCTATCAGCGAGTCCTCGTCCTCTATATCAAAGCCTGATTCCTCACCAAGTATTTTATAGAACAGCTTATCTGGAACGGCAAGCTCTATCTTTGCACTGCCGTTACCGAGGTCTATACCGTCCACATACGCTGACTGAACATATTCACAATCACTCAGCTCTTTAGACAGACATCTGACATCGCTTATTCTTGACAGAGTTCCGGATGCTTCTGCAGTAGCCGTGTAAACGGCATCCTTAAGCCAATGACCATTGGGAAGTCCCATAAGCCATCTTGGCAAGGTAATTCTGACCGTCTCTATCGGGAATTCAAACAGAATCGCTTCTATTATAGATGCAATATCCTCGCCATCAAGCTCACGGCAGTTTACAGCAACCGCTGAAACACCGTACTTTTCTTCAATTTCACGTTTTGCCGCCTTTGCCTCCGGCGAGGATGGATTTGTCGAATTAAGAAGCACAATAAACGGCTTATTTATCGCCTTTAGCTCGTTTATAACTCGTTCCTCTGCTTCGAGATATTCGTGTCTTGGAATGTCGGTAATACTGCCGTCGGTGGTTACCACAAGTCCGATATTGGAGTGCTCGTGTATAACCTTTTTCGTCCCAAGCTCTGCTGCCTCCACAAAGGGCATTGCCTCATCAGACCACGGAGTCTGCACCATTCTCGGTCCGTCCTCCTCCATATATCCGTTTGCGGCATCTACTATATAACCAACACAATCTATAAGCCTGACACGCATATGTGCATTATCGCCCAAGTTTACCTCAACTGCCTCATTCGGAATAAATTTCGGCTCTGTTGTCATAATCGTTCTGCCTGCCGCAGACTGCGGAAGCTCGTCTTTTGCACGTCTTGCGCTATACTCGTTGTCGATGTTCGGGATTACAAGATAGTCCATAAATCTCTTGATAAAGGTGGACTTGCCCGTCCTGACAGGCCCTACAACGCCTATGTATATATCGCCGTTTGTTCGCTCGGCAATGTCGCGGTAAATGTTCTCCATATTTTTTCCTCCATATATGTTGGTTTTTGGTATATAATTATGTGAGAGTTTATGGATTTATGATATATTGGCTGAAATTTTTATTAAAAGCGGAATGTAGGGGACATTCATGAATGTCCCGTTTTGTTGGTTCATACATCGGACGACGGGACGTTCGTGAACGTCCCCTACAATACAAAAAAAGGACAGTAAAAATGAACCGACCCCCAAAAGTTAGACCAAAAATCTAGCGATTGGGAGGTCGGTTCATTTTGATGTGCCTCCAAAATTACATTTTATATCTGCAAAAATTCGTTTACTACCTCAATCATTTCGCCCTTTTCGCAAACCGATTCAAAGAGTCTTGGTTTGGTCTTAAGCGATGCGAGCGACTGCGGTATCTTCATTTCGCTTCTTTCGGCAAGCTCGCCAAGAAGTGTAAACTCGTCCTTACCAGCAACAGCTTCGCTGCCGCCAAGTGCAATAAGTACACTCTGGTTAAACTTAAACGGACTTGCAGTAGATGCTATAACAGTCTTTGTCTTATCGCCTGTTTCAGCAACATAGTTATCATATACCGATTTTGCAACGGCGGTATGAGTATCCATAACGTAGCCGTATTCCTCACTGCAATTTCTGATTGCAGCGAGAGTAGCATCATCGTCTGTACAACCTGCCGCGAAAATAGCAGTCATCTTATCCTTTATGTCTGCTGGAATTTCGTATGAACCTTCATTATTAAGCTTCTGCATCAAACCTGCCACAAAGCTGTCATTTCTGCCAGACAAATGGTACAAAAATCTCTCAAGGTTACTTGAAATCAAAATATCCATAGACGGAGAAATGGTTGTATGGAACTGACGGTTCTTATCATACTTACCTGTATTGATAAAGTCGGTAAGGACGTTGTTCTTATTGGATGCACAGATAAACTTGTTAACAGGAAGTCCCATCTGATAAGCATAATATGATGCTAAGATATTGCCAAAGTTGCCTGTGGGGACAACTATGTTAATCTTTTCGCCAAGTGCAATTTCGTCTGCCTTGAGCATATCTGCATAAGCGGAGAAATAATAAACAATCTGCGGAACAAGTCTACCCCAGTTGATTGAGTTTGCACTCGAAAGCTTGAAATGATTAGCCGCAAGCATCTGCTTATAACCGTTGTCGGTGAAGATACGTTTTACACCGTTTTGTGCATCGTCAAAGTTACCCTTAACCGCACAAACACTTACATTATCGCCTTCCTGAGTAATCATCTGCAGCTTCTGAATTTCAGAAACACCGTTATCGGGATAGAAAACAACAATTCTTGTGCCGGGAACATCACGGAAACCCTCCAACGCCGCTTTACCGGTATCACCGGATGTGGCAACAAGGATAACAACCTCGTCATTCTCGTTGGTTTTCTTCATAGATGTTGTAAGTAAGTACGGCAAAATCTGAAGTGCCATATCCTTAAACGCACAAGTCGGACCGTGCCAAAGCTCAAGGAAATATGTCTTATCATTAAGCTTATAAACGGGTGCAATGTTGTCCGTTTCAAACTTTTCCTTGGTATAGGCATTTTCCACACAGTATTTAAGCTCCTCAACGGTAAAATCGGTGAGGTACTTAGAAAGAATGAACTCTGCTCTTTCGCGATAGTTCATATCCTTTAAGCCGGCAATCTCGTCAAGGCTTACCGAAGGAATTGAATCGGGAACGAAAAGTCCGCCCTCCTCAGAAAGTCCCTTTTTAATAGCCTGTGCCGCTGTGATTGAAATGCTCTTGTTTCTCGTACTCTGATACTGCATTTTTATCTGTTGTTCCTTTCAATATAAGACTTAGCCGTCTTAGAATTAAGCGTACTTTTTGATGTACTCGGGTGCTGTTTCTGCATCAATGCTTACTGACAGCACAAATGATATGTTGAATTTCTTGCCGATTTCTTCGATTCTCTTAAGGAAATCCTCGAAACCGTCCATTGAATGATTTACAATCTTGAGTGTTCCGTCAACGAAGATATTTGTGATATCAAAGTTACCGCTGATGATACCGCTGATGAAGCCAAGAAACTCCTCCCACGATTTAATCTCAAACTCAGATGTGTCATACATTCTTACTGCTGACTTGATGTCATACATATTACGCGAAGTGTCGTTGCTTACGAATACTACATTTCCGTTAGCAACTGCTGCTGCATTATTAACATTCTCAATAAGCACCTTTGTCTTTCCTGTGCCCTTCTTACCAATCAAAAGCTCTACCATAATTTTGTCCTCCTTTGAATTTTTATATAAACAGCTCCCAAGCTGTCGGTTTCTTATTATTTAAGTCTTGCTTCAAGCTCTGATTTAAGGTCTTCATAACCCGGCTTACCTAAAAGTGCGAACATATTCTTCTTATATGCTTCTACACCAGGCTGGTCAAACGGGTTAACACCTAAGAGATAGCCTGAAATTCCGCAAGCCTTCTCGAAGAAATAAACCATCTGTCCGAAGTTGTATGCCGAAAGCTCAGGGATAATAACCTCTAAGTTAGGCACACCGCCATCGGTATGAGCAAGTGCTGTTCCCTCTACTGCCTTACTGTTGACATAATCAAGAGTTTTTCCTGCAAGGAAGTTAAGACCGTCGATATTATCGTCTGTCGGCTCTATTGTAAAGTTCTTTTTGGGATTTTCTACACGGATTGCAGTTTCAAAAAGAATTCTCTGACCTTCCTGAATATACTGTCCCATTGAGTGAAGGTCGGTAGAAAAGTCTGCTGCTGCAGGGAAAATACCCTTATTGTCCTTACCCTCGCTCTCGCCGTATAGCTGCTTCCACCATTCAGCAAAATAGTGAAGTGCCGGCTCGAAGTTTATCATCATTTCAACAAATTTGCCCTTTTTGAGAAGTGCATTTCTGACTGCTGCATACTGATAGCACTCATTCTCTGCAAGCTTGGGGTTCATATATCTTTCTCTTGCATCCTTTGCGCCCTGCATCATAGCATCTATATCTATGCCTGCAACCGCTATCGGAAGAAGTCCTACTGCTGTTAAAACAGAGTATCTGCCGCCTACATCATCGCTTATAACAAAGCTCTCATAGCCTTCGCTGTCAGCCAAGCTCTTGAGTGCGCCGCGCTTTGCGTCTGTTGTAGCATAAATTCTGCCCTTTGCCTCTTCCTTACCATACTTTTTCTCAAGCAAATCCTTGAAAATTCTGAATGCAATAGCAGGCTCGGTGGTTGTACCCGACTTGGATATTACATTAACCGAAATATCCTTACCCTCAACAGCCTCCAAAAGCTCTGCAAGGTAGGTTGAGCTGATTGAATTACCTGCATAGAAAATTGCAGGGCCGTTTCTCTTTTCTTTATCAAGTAAGTTATAGAAAGAATGTGAAAGCATCTCAATAGCCGCTCTTGCGCCTAAGTATGAGCCACCGATACCGATTACGATTAGAACATCCGAATCGGAACGGATTTTTTCTGCTGCCTTTTTAATTCTTGCAAATTCTTCTTTATCATAATTTACTGGCAAGTCTACCCAGCCGAGAAAATCATTTCCTGCGCCGGTGCCGTTATGGAGCATATTGTGTGCTGCTGTAACGTAGTCTGCCATATAATCAATTTCGTGCTGCGATACGAAAGAAAGTGCTTTTTTGTAATCAAATCTAATTGCTGACATATTTTCTCCTCTTTTACACCTTATTCTTATTTATATTCTAATACATTTTACCCAATAAATCAAGAGTTATTTTATATTTTAGGGTATTATACCGCCATTATTTTGTCGAAATTATGCTTTACTACCCTTTATAATGGGTGAAATGCGTTTGTAGATAAAAAATGTAATCACCGAAAGGGCTAAGCCACGTACTATGTTAAACGGTAAAATTGTAAACAGAACCAGATTAAATTTTGCATCAAACGGAGCTGTGGGCATATAAAGTGGGAGCATAATAAAGAGGTTTGCCAGAACTCCTGCGATAGCCATTGCAAAGGTGGCAACAACAAGAGCAATTACTGCACCCTTTCTGGTTTTATTGAGCTTATATAAAATACCTGCCACAGCACACAGGGTACCGTTCATTACAAAGTTTGCAAGCTCGCCTACAAAGCCTGTCGAGGTCATCGTACAGTGCAAAAGGTTTTTTACAAATTCGGTAAAAACACCTGCCACAGGGCCGAATGCCAATGCCATAATAAGTGCCGGAAGGTCGGATATTTCAATTTCTAAAAATCCTGCCACCTTAAGTCCCATAAAACTGCCTATAACCTGCAACACAAATGCTATTGCAGAAAATGCTCCAACCGATACATACATTTTGGTTTTGTTACCACTCAAATGTCTTTTTTCTGTTTTCATAATAATCTCTTGTATGATATATTTAGTCCTAAATATATCAATACTCTCCT
>JAHAZB010000085.1 GCA_018384175.1 Eubacteriales bacterium | reverse complement strand
GAAATCGTGCTTCTGATGTTAAAATGTTCATGGGAAAATGACTCCTTTGATATATGTTTTTTGTGGTTATTAAACATTATATCATATTTAGAGTTCATTTTCCTTTTGATTTGTCACCCATCAATTGTATCACAACATTTTTTCTAATTTTTTGAAAAAATTTTATGCTCTTCTTTTTCTCACCATTGCACCGACAGAAATTTCTTCTTCTGAGCGGAATTTTACTGTCATTTCTGCGTGGTTTGCCACCTCAATAGGCTCATCATTTTCGTTCTTCATTTCAGTAACAATTAAAGTCAAATACGGTTTTTTAGGCTCTACTATCTCTAATTCATCGCCGGCAAAGAATCTGTTTCTCTGCGTGATTGTTACTGTTTTTGTTTTAGCATCATATGCTGTTACCATTCCAATAAGGTCATAGTCTCTGATATATGAGCTATCGGTATAAACCTGTGCTTTTTCGTCAGGTTTTCCAAAGTAAAATCCGGTGTAATATGGTCTGTGGCTTACCTTGCAAAGCTCTGATAGCTGATTTTTGTCAAATTCATAGTTTTCAGGGTTTTCAACATATCTGTCAATCTCCTCTCGGTATGCCTTAACAACCGTTGCAAGATAATAGGAAGTTTTGACTCTGCCCTCAAGCTTGAAGCTTGAAATACCGCTTTTTACAAGTTCAGGGATATGTTCTATCATACATAAATCCTTTGAATTGAAAATGAAAGTTCCTCTCTCGTTTTCAAACACAGGCATATATTCGCCCGGTCTTGTTTCCTCCATCAAGGAATAGTTCCATCTGCAAGGATGTGCACATGCGCCTTGATTTGCATCACGGCAGGTCATATAATTTGAAAGCAGACATCTACCAGAATAAGATATACACATTGCACCGTGAACAAATGCTTCGAGCTCAAGCTCAGCCGGTGTTTTTGCTCTTATTTCCTCTATTTCAGCAAGGCTCATTTCACGAGCTAAAACAACTCTCTTTGCACCAAGCTCATACCATTTTGTTGCACTTTGATAATTGACGTTATTAGCCTGTGTACTTATATGAATTGGCAATTCAGGTGCCGTCTTCTGCAGAATATCAAACATTCCCAAATCAGCCACTAATACCGCATCAAATCCGACACCTCTTATCGACTGCACAAAGCTTTCAAATTCTGCAATATCGTTGTTGTGCGGCAAAATATTAGCGGTCAGATACACCTTTTTACCTCTTTGGTGCGCATATTCTACACCTTCGTACATTTCCTCAAGGGAAAAGTTTTCTGCGGCAACACGGAGGCTATATGCCTCACCACCGACATATACGGCATCTGCACCAAAATCAATAGCCGTTTTAAGTTTTTCAAGACTACCGCCAGGCGCTAACAGTTCCGGTTTTGTCATCAGCATACATCTCCTCTCATTTTTTAACTGCAATAGTCATTCCGTCTCCGAGCGGCAAAAGTACAGTTTCAAGCTCTGCTCTTTGCATTTGTGCTCCTATAAAGTGTCTGAGACGTTTTACTATGGTTATTTTGCGTCTTACAACGTGTTCAGGGTCGGCAGTCATTCCTTTGTAAAGAACATTGTCTGCAATAAGTATTCCGCCTTTTTTCAGAAGTCTTATACAGTCATTTAGCATATGTATATAATGTGCTTTCGGTCCATCTAAGAATATGACATCATACTCACCTGTAAGAGTGGGCATCGTTTCAACAGCATCACAGTTTCTGACCGTTATAGCATCACTTTTACCTGCACGTTCTATATTCGTTCTTGCACGTTCTGCCATTTTTTCATCGAGTTCAAGTGTAAGAATACTACCGTCCTCCGAAAGCTTTTCGGACATCAAAAGCGCACTGTAACCGATGGCACAGCCAATTTCAAGTATATGCTTAGGCCTCTTCAATTCAAGAAGCACCGACAAAAGACGAGCTGCTTCGGGCAGGATAATAGGTATATCCTCCCTTGCCGCCTCGTCTTCAAGCTCTTTTAATATTCCCTTGCTTTGAGGTACTCCCTCACGCAGCATATCTGTAATATACGGATATACTATCGCATCCTTATCGTACTCAATCATTAAACAATTCTCCGCAAACCTTTATTACTTTCTCTTTTGTTTCTTCAAAGCTCATATCCGAAACAGATGCGCCACTCGCCATTGTATGACCTCCGCCACCGAAGCTTTGTGCAAGGCTGCCAACATCATATTTCCCGTTAGAGCGGAAAGAAATCTTGATTTTATCTTTTGTTTCACGTATAGATACAGCAATTTCTGTGTTTTGAACCATTCTTGGAATATTTACAATATCGCCCATATCTTTTTCATCAACACCAGAATTCTCAAACTCTTCATTACTAACCGAAATCAAGCTAAGCTTCGTATCAAAATACGTTTCAACCTTGCTCATCAGCATACCCTTAAAATGCATTGCATCTCTTGTTTCGGTATCAAAAAGCATTCTTGAAAGATATGCATTGTCAATCCCTTTCTCAAGGAGCTCTGCAGTTATACGCATAGTCTTAGGGCTTACGTTTGAGTATTTGAAGCTTCCTGTGTCGGATGCAATAGCAATAAAAAGATATTCCGCTGTCTTTGTGTCAATTACAGCACCTATTTCACCGAATACATCATAAAGTATTTCACCAGTAGCAGACGAGTCAGGTACTATATAATTTGCATCAGCAAACCCCTTGTTTGTTATGTGATGGTCAATCAAAAGAGTCTTTTTTGCTGCATCGAATATCTTCTTTCGTTCACCAAGTCTATCACTGTCAGCACAGTCCAAACAAATACAAAGGTCATATTTGCACTCACTGCCATCATAAACAATACCATCCGCTTTCATAAACTCCAGTCTTTTCTCAAGAGGTTCGCTGAAAATCACATCGGCTTTTTTGCCAAAATTCTCAATCACGCATTTCATAGCAAGTGAGCTGCCGACAGAGTCGGCATCCTCACTTATATGACCAAGAATTGCAATTGTGTCGGCTTTATTTATAAGTTCAGATATTCTCTTCATAACATTAAAGCTCCGATATAATTTTGTTTATATACGCACCATGCTCTATTGAGCGGTCAAGCTCAAAGAGAATTTCAGGTGTATGGCGGATATCTATTCTTCTGCCAACCTCACGGCGCACATAACCTGCAGCAGATTTTAGTCCCTGAAGTGCGCGTTTTTGTGTTTCTTCATCGCCCATAACGCTAACAAACACCTTTGCATAAGAAAGGTCATTTGTAACCGAAACAGCAACAACACTTGTCATTAAAGGAATTCTCGCATCCTTAAGTTCACGGATAATCTCCGCAAGGACGCGGTGCATTTCCTCATTAATTTTATTTATTCTTTCTTTTGCCATAATAGTTCCTTTCTGACAAAAATCAACTCATATCAATCAGCGTTCAGTCTCCTGCATTTCGTAACATTCAATAACATCGCCTTCCTTGATGTCGTTGAAGTTTTCAATACTGATACCACACTCGAAGTTTTCAAGAACCTCTTTTGCATCGTCCTTAAATCTCTTAAGACTCGCAAGCTTACCTTCAAACACAACGATGCCGTTTCTTACAACTCTTACCTCTGCATTTCTCGTAATCTTACCGTCAGTTACGTATGAACCTGCAATGGTACCAATTCCAGAAACCTTAAATGTCTGACGAATTTCTGCGTGGCCCAAAAGAACTTCCTTGAATTCAGGGTCTAACATACCCTTCATAGCAGCCTCAATTTCTTCAATTGCCTGATAGATTACGCGGTAAAGTCTTATATCTACATCCTGACGTTCTGCAGCCGCAGATGCACCTGCATCAGGACGTACATTAAATCCTACAATAATGGCATTTGATGCATTTGCAAGCATTACGTCAGATTCGTTAACAGCACCAACACCGCCATGAATTGCACGTACTCTTACTTCATCATTTGAAAGCTTTTCCAAAGACTGCTTTACTGCCTCAACAGAGCCCTGAACGTCTGCCTTAACAATTACGTTAAGCTCCTTCATATTACCCTCGTCAATCTGTGAGAACAAATTATCAAGTGATACCTTAACTGTCTGATTGAAGAGTGTTTCCTTCTGCTCATGTTTTCTTGCTTCAGCAACATCTCTTGCAAGCTTTTCATCCTTAACAACGCTGAACTTGTCGCCACCTGACGGAACCTCAGAAAGACCGAGAATTTCGACCGGTGTAGCAGGTCCTGCAGTCTTAACACGTCTGCCCTTATCATTTACCATAGCACGAACATGGCCTACTGCTGTGCCGGCAATAACAATATCTCCGACATTGAGAGTACCATCCTGTACAAGAACTGTTGCAACCGGACCTCTGCCCTTATCAAGCTGTGCTTCGATTACAGCACCCTTTGCAGGCTTGTTGGGGTTAGCCTTAAGCTCCTTCATATCAGCAATAAGAAGTACCATTTCAAGAAGACCATCAATGTTAATTCTCTGCTTAGCAGAAACCTCAACACATACTGTGTCGCCGCCCCATTCCTCAGGTACAAGCTCATGTTCTACAAGCATCTGCTTAACACGTTCTGCATTTGCACCCTCTTTGTCAATCTTGTTTATTGCAACAACAATTGTTACACCTGCAGCTTTTGCATGGTTAATAGCCTCAATTGTCTGTGGCATAATACCGTCATCAGCAGCTACAACAAGAATAGCAACGTCTGTTACCTGCGCACCTCTAGCACGCATCGTTGTAAATGCTTCATGTCCAGGTGTATCGAGGAATGTAATATCACGGTCATTAAGTCTTACACTATAAGCACCAATATGCTGTGTAATTCCGCCTGCCTCGCCTGATGCAACGGATGTATCACGAATTGCATCAAGAAGTGATGTCTTACCATGGTCAACGTGTCCCATAACAACTACAACAGGTGGACGTGGCACTAAGTCTTCCGGCTTATCCTCTTCCTCCTGGAAAAGAATGTCTTCTTTTGTAAGCACAACCTCCTGAGTTACTTCAATATCAAAGTCTGCGGCAATAAGCTGAGCTGTCTCAAAGTCAATTGACTGGTTAACTGTCGCCATAACACCAAGCATCATAAGCTTCTTGATGATTTCAGCAGCACTCTTTTGAATTTTCTGTGCAAACTCGCCTACGGTAATAGTTTCACTAATTTCAATTGATTTCGGTTCTTCCTTCTTAGGCTTCGGTTCTGGTTTCTGCTGCTTTTGCGGCTGTTCCTTTATATTTGCACGTTCTTTATTTGACTTCTTCTTACGCTTTGATCTGTCGTCATCCTTGTGCATATTTTCGCCGACCATATCCTCAAGGCGCTCACGAGTTTCAATTGTCTCAAGCTCGACGGTAGATGTACGTGTATCTACATACCTTGAAGTCTGCTCTGTCTTTATTACAAGGTCTTCGTCAGAGATTTCCTCTGCAACTCTTACCGGTTCCTCCTTCTTTTTCTTAAGAGGCGCAGGCGGTGCTTTCTTTTCAGCTGCAGGCTTTTTCTCTTCCTTCTTTTCAGCTTTCTTTTCTTCTTTTGGAGCAGCAGGCTTTTCAACCTTCTTTTCAATTTTCTTTTCGGCCTTCTTCTCTTCATTTTTAGCAACAGTTTTTTCTGTCTTTACTGTTTCTTCAGCCTTATCTTCCTTTTTCTCCTCAGCAGGCTTCTCTGCCTTTTTCGGTTTTGCAACCTTTTTAGGCTTTTCGATAGGCTCGTCGCCCATATCATACATATTTGTAAAAATATCAAAAATTATACCAAGCTGTTCTTCATCAAGCTGAACTGATGAGTTTTTAATAATATGTCCCATTTTAGCAAGTGCCTCGATAATTTCAGCACTTGTAAGTTTCAAATCCTTTGCAATTTCAGCAACTTTTGGTTGTAATATTGCCATAAACTAACCCTTCCTTTCTTCGCTTATCGCAGTGATTTTATCTTCAATCGCCCGGGCGAAGCCCTCGTCATTGATTGATATCACCGCACGAATTTCGCTGCCAACCGCAGTACCTAAATCCGCTTTTGAAGCATATGTCAAATATTTTATTCCATAGTGTCTGCAACAATCGCAGATTGCCTTTTTACCATTGTCTGATATATCGTCTGCTATTATTATAAGCTTTGAATCACCACGTCTTATTGCATCTTCACACAACTCACTACCGGCTGTTATCCGTCCAGCTTTCTTGGCAAGACCTATAAGTCCGAGTACCTTATCCATTTTCAAGCTCCTTTATAAGTAAGTCATAAACACTATCCTGTACACTCTGCTTAAAATTTCTTGAAAGAGCTTTCTTTTTACGGGCAAGCAAAATGCATTCTTTACTCTTACATATATATACGCCTCTTGCAAGAGCATTTCCTTTTTTATCAAGGATTATTTCATTTTCACCTTTCACAAGACGGATAAGGTCTTTTTTAGTTGATTTTTTCCGACAGCCAATGCACATTCTTTCCGGCTCGTGTGCCATAACTCTTTCACTTCCTTTTATATGTTGTACTTTGAAAATTATTCAGCAGAAATGTCAATCTTCCAGCCTGTTAACCTTGCAGCAAGTCTTACATTCTGTCCCGATTTACCGATTGCAAGAGAAAGCTGATTTTCAGGCACTGATACCTTTGCAGATTTTTCATCAAAATTAATTTCAACATTCAATACCTTTGACGGGCTGAGACTCGCAGCAATAAACTCTGCAGGGTCTTCACTCCACTTTACAATATCAATTTTCTCGTCCTTAAGTTCATCCCCAATTGCCTGTACTCTTGCGCCCTTAGGACCTATACACGCACCCTGAGCATCGATGTTCGGGTCTTCTGCAAATACGGCGATTTTTGTTCTTGAGCCGGCTTCACGAGAAACTCCCATAATTTCTACAATTCCGTCTGCAATTTCCGGAACTTCACGTATGAAAAGTTTCTTTACAAGCCCCGGATGTGTTCTTGAGAGCAATATCTGAGTACCTTTTGTTCCGTTTCTGACATCTGATACATAACAAAGAATCATCTGTCCAATCTCATACTTTTCATTTGCAGGCTGTTCATTTACTGGAAGCATTGCCTCAATTTTGCCAATATCAACAAACACATTTCCTCTTTCAATTCTGCTAATTCTTGCGCTGATAATATCGTTGACTTTCTCTGTAAATTCGCTGTAAATAATGCCACGCTCTGCTTCACGAAGTCTTTGTGTTACAACCTGCTTTGCTGTCATAGCTGCAATTCTTCCGAAATCACGCGGTGTAACTTCAATATTGACAATATCACCAATATCATATACACCCTTTATTTTTTTCGCATCCTCTAAAAGGATTTCTTCCTGAGGGTCAACATAATCTTCCTCAGCCACAACAGTTTTCTGCGTGTAGACATGAATAGCGCCTGTTTCTCTGTCCATCTGGACATCTACATTCTGTGCTGAGTTGAAGTTTCTCTTGTACGCAGCAATAAGTGCCGCCTCAAGTGCTTCAAGAATTGTATCTTTATCAATTCCTTTTTCTGCACACAGTTCTTCTAATGCTTTTAGCAATTCCTCGTTCATTTTCTTAACCATTCCTTTCGTATATTCTTAAAACTTAAAACTCAATCTTATATATACTGCGTCCTTTTTAGGAATATCCCATATCTCATCACCTACATCAACCGATGCAACACCGTCGGAATATCCCGTAAGGATACCGCTTATTTCCTTTTCTCCGTTTTTTGCAGCGTAAAGCTTTACGTCAACCTCTCTGCCGATATAGTGGTTAAACTCACGTTCTGTTACAAGCTTTCTGTCTGCACCGGGCGAAGACACCTCAAGAACATATGCTTCTTTTATAGGGTCAAGCTCATCAAGCTTATCAGACATAGCACGCGAGAATTTTTCACACTCGTCAATGCCGACTCCGCCATCCTTATCGATAAAGAGCCTAAGGTAATACTCGCCGTCTTCTTTTTTGTACTCAACATGTAAAAGAAAGACTCCCTGTTCTTCCGCAACAGAATCACCTATATTAAATGCAAGTTCCTCTGTTTTGTTCGCCATTTACTCGCCTCCGTTTCTTCAAATGAAAGAGTGGACCTTTCCGAAAAAGTCCACTCATAAGATAATACATTATGAAACTATTGTTATTATACCACATATGTAAATAAAATGCAAGTATTTTTTTCTTTTTTATTATCAACTATGTTTTGACAGACAAACAGGTTCTATTCCCGACCACAAGTAAGCCCGTACATCATCAATCGAAGAGTCATAGACCATATCTGATACATTAAATACTCTGATACTGCTTTCTGTCAGATTGAATACTCTGCTTTTAGCAAGTGTTTTGTTTTTATAACCTGCAACAATAAGTCTTCCACTACCAGTGAAATTATGAACCTCAAGACTTTGCCCTATAAAAGTAATTCTTGGCTTTGTATATATATCGGGATTGCTCATCATATCAATTGTAGTGCAGTATTTCCCGTTCTCGTATTCCCATCAATATCAGTGATTGTCCAATAGATAGTATTGGTTATTTCGCCGGCAAGCACTGTCGAAGAAGAGATTATTAATATTAGCAAAGCAAGCAAAAATGCTAAAGCTTCCTGATTTTCATATTAAATTCCCCTTAAAGAATTAAATTTTCTGTGTCCAGCCAAATTCGTCTTCTATCTTACCCCACTGAATACCTGTAAGAGTATCATAAAGCATCTGCGAAACTTCGCCGATTTCGCCGTTATTTATAGGCATTACCAAATCACCATACTTAAGCTCGCCCATCGGAGAGATAACAGCAGCAGTACCTGTTCCCCATGCTTCCTCAAGCTTACCGTTTTTGTAAGCATCCACAAGCTCATCAATGGAAATTCTGCGTTCAGAAACCTTATATCCCTTCTTCTGAAGAAGCTCAACAATAGACATTCTTGTAATACCGCCGAGGATTGAGCCTACAAGTGCAGGAGTTACAATCTCGCCATCAATTTTGAAGAACACGTTCATTGCGCCAACTTCTTCGATATATTTTCTCTCAATACCGTCAAGCCAGAGTGTCTGAATATATCCCTGCTTTTCTGCTTCCTCCTGGCCTTTTAATGAAATAGCATAGTTTGCACCTGCTTTGGTAAAGCCTGTTCCTCCGATTACAGCACGAACATACTTCTGTTCAACGAAGATTTTAACAGGAGCAAGTCCATTCGGATAATATGCACCAACAGGTGAAAGGATTATCGCAAATGTAAGATGCTTTGCAGGATGTACACCAACGTGAGCATCTGTCGCAAAGATAAACGGTCTTATGTACAAGGATGCACCATCAACTGACGGAACCCAGTCCTCGTCAACCTTAACCAAAGTCTTGATAGCCTCGATTGCGAACTCTTCATCAATTTTGGGAATACAAAGTCTGTCGCAGGAGAGGTTCATTCTTTCCATATTCTTTTCAGGACGGAAAAGCTGGATAGAGCCGTCCTTTGTACGATACGCCTTAAGTCCTTCAAAGATTTCCTGAGCATAGTGAAGAACCATTGATGCAGGGTCAAGCTGGAACGGACCATAAGGTACAATTCTTGCGTCATGCCAGCCTTCACCCTCGTCATAGTTCATTATGAACATATGGTCTGTATAATAGATACCGAAGCCGAGCTTGCTTTGGTCTGCAGGTTTCTGCTTCGGAGCAGTTGTTCTGGTGATTTTGATTTCCATTTGGTTTCTTCCTTTCATAATTACAAATTATCTATTATTATAATCTT
>JAHAZB010000081.1 GCA_018384175.1 Eubacteriales bacterium | reverse complement strand
AGGATGTTCCCGTAATCGCGTTCATCGTCTACAACGGAAAGGACCAGTGGAATCCGCTTGCCCAGGAACGTTTCGCAAACTATCCTGAATACTATCGCGACATTGGCTTTCCCTTCAAGGTGGAATTTCTGGACGTGGGGCACGCTATCGACGATGCTGAATTGAAGAATATTTCGCCGTTTACTCTTGTCGCTCTCACTGCGATGAAGTATATTTGGGACGAAAGGAAATTCGAAATCACCTTCCCCGAAGCAGCAAAACATCTGCTCAAGATGCATAATACCGACGAGGGAAAGGATTTTATCAAGCAGGCGCTTTCGTATTTCTTCTGGAAGTGGCCCCACAAGAGCGAGGAAATCAAGATGGACAGTCCAGAAGCCATTGCAAACAAGGGTTACGAATCATTCGCTGAGCACTACGTGAACGAAGGAATCAAGCAGGAACGCGAGAGGAACGATACTGCGAATGCGGCCCGCGACTCCAAGATGGCGGATTTCTTGCGCTCAATCGGAGTTTCCGAGAAAAACGTAGAAACGGCCCTTGCAATTAAGTAAGCAACCCCTGACATTCTCAAAGATATTAAGGAACCGGTCCCTAGGGCCGGTTTTTCCATTTTGAGATTCATTTTAAAAAAGCTAAAGTCGACTTTGTAACTTTTTATTTATATTTGAGCGGAATAAAAATTGGTAAGGAAGTCGCCCTTTGGATAACTGTCTAGCCGTTCCAAAACAATTACAGCAAACTCTCTAGGAGAATTTCAAATGATCAGAAATGCATGGTCCATTCCTTTACTTTTATTGCTAACTGTTGTGGCTAACGCACAGGTGGTAAAATGTACCTATAACAGTACATATCATGAAACGGATGATTATACCTGCGAAGATAAATATTCTAGAAAGTATACGCGAGAAAACTTGTTGAAAGAACCGCATCCTCATGAGGTTTTGTATTCTTGTTGGCATAATACAATTCAAAAACCTGAAAAACATTTATACATTGACAAGCCATCAACGTTGTGTAATGAGGCTTTGTCAAACAAAAAAAAGCAGGATTTGCAAAGGGAAAAAAAATGGATTCGGGAAAAAGTATCAACCGCTTTATCTCAATATTTAGATAATACAATATCTTATTATCAAAATAAAGATTCGTTAAATTTGTCTTGGTTTAAAAGCGGTAATAGTTCAGAATCCTATTATGATTTTAAAGGTCATCTTTATACACCCTCAGGAACGGCCTGGTATTGGAAGGATAAAGAAGTTTATATTTTTAAAATGTGGCTTAAGGAGCCTGCAAAAGGTCATGGTATAACTATTGAAATAAAAGGAGACATGCCTAATACAGGGTGTAAGGACGGAACTACATTAACATTTTTAATCAACGATGATTATAGAATTATTTTTCCTCCTGAAATGAATAAATACCCGTGCTTTGATAGTGTTGCGATAAATGGCCTTTATTTGAGGTCGGAATTTTCCAATTATGATCCAATGTTAATAAAAAACGGAGATAATATACTAAAAGAAACTATTGAAAAGATTGATATTGAAAAAAAGGAAATTGCCGGACGGGAAGCGGAAAAAAACAGGTTTAAAAAAGCATGGAATGAAGCAAAGAAGGAATCTTCGGAAGAATTTATTGAGCATTCAATTAAAATGTGCAATCGTGGAAATGAATGTGGCACATCTTTTTCTGACGTATTTTCTAACATGGATAGGTTCTTTGACTTTATTGATGAGAGGAGTTTCTCATCGGAACCATTTGACATGGGAACAATTGATTTAAGTGATGTTAAAAATAAAAAACTAGAATTCACAATCGTTATGAATTGGGAGGATTTGAATAATTGGAACAATAAAAACTACTGGGATGAAGAAAAATGGGGTTCTAAAGATATGTACGGAGAATGCAAAGAAAAAATTGGCAAAATTGATATAGAGGCTGGATTCACGTCAATAAAAAACGATGGACAATACCACAAAAAAGTTTCTCTTCCTATAGATGATTATCTTGTTGAAAACGAAAGTTCACATCCATGGATAAAAAATGTTTCCATTCCTTTAGAAGATTTCAGAAATAAGATTAACGACAGCTTCAATTGGAACCACGTTGAATCGGTATTTATTAAAGTCGCTTCTGTTTATGACTGCAATGGATTTAGAAGTAGACTATTATCAATATTAGAAGAAAACTTTTACGATATTACAAATGTCGTTATTATAAATACGGCGCCAGCAAAGAAAATTTTGGATACCGATCCAGCTACATGTTCTTCTAAAGATAAAGGTACTTTTAAAAATGGTCTCATTAATGCAAACAATACCTACATTTGTTCAGATTCTGGTTGGTCATTGTATAGTGTGAAAATTGGAAATATTGAAGTCGCTGCACGTAATTTAGATGTTGGTGGAACAACGTTTACGTATGACAATATGTATTTTGAAGAAAAAAATCAAATAGAAACTTGGAATAGATATTCTCGAACCTGGGGACATATTTATGGAAAGTCAAATCTTCAAAATATTTGCCCAGATGGTTGGAGACTTCCAAATGAATCTGATTTAAAAGAAATTAAGCAACAGATCGATTCCAAACAAGCTGTTTTCCCATATATTAATTATTCATATGAATCCAGTGCTGACGAGTATGGATGCATAGATATGTTCGGAAACAAAGTTCGAAGAGATACTTCTCTGTGCGAAATGGCAACATCCATAATATCCTTTAGTAATAATACATCTATTATTCTTGATGGAGAACGATCGGGATATCAATACACTCATCCTAATTTATATTGGGCAATGGGAAAAAATGGAGAAGCTTTCGTTTATGGAGTAAATGATTTCAAAAAAAGAGAGAATTTAACAAGTAATGCAAATTTTATCCGTTGTGTAAAAAATACTGATGACAATATAGTTTCCAAGGAACCTTCTTCTGAAAATATCGCCCAACGGAAAGAACGTTTGAAAAATCAAAAGCAGGAATTCGCAAGCGCTGCAGCCGAATCCGCAAAGCAAGATGACGATGACAAATCTTCAATAAGTACGACCAAACTGCTCCGTATCGCAGTATTCTCTGCAGTTGCCGTCGGTGGTGCCGCTGCGGCTTATATGTTCGACAAGAAGGCGAAGGACGCCACCGCAACTCCGCCAACAAACGAACAGGAATTCAAGAAAGGACATGATGATGCCAAACAGAATCAAAATGTCCGAAACATTTCACTGGGCGTTGCCGCCGCAGGTCTTGTGGCACTCGGCATCTCAATTTTGTTCTAGGAGGCTTGCAATATGAAAAAGATTCTTTTGTTACTGTCTGCCGCTGCATTGTGGAACTGCACTGACTATGCCGCCGATTGGGACGAAAAATATGAAAATACGTT
>JAHAZB010000078.1 GCA_018384175.1 Eubacteriales bacterium | reverse complement strand
AACCGAAAATTTTTCTTTATTCGATTTAGAAGTATTATTTTTCTAAAATTGGTAAAATTGAACCAATGTCTTCGATATATTCATTGTTAAGAGAAACTATTTCTACATTATATTTTCTTGCAAAAGTAATTATTTCTTTACTGTATTTGTGGAGTTTTATATTTCCATTAACCGCTAATTTGTCTTCCGAAATTTTTCCTGTTGAACCACCAATAAATCCATGTGAAAAATCTTTTAGTGAAACAGTATTATCTTCTACGAGTAAAACATCAATAGGAAAATTTGCAAGAGCTGTTTGGATTCCAAAATCAGATGTTATAATGGCTTTATCAGACAGAATACAAATATTGCATTTTGCATAACCTTGTTTTACATTTATAATTTCCAGTCCTTTGTTTTCTGCGTCAAGTAGTATATTCTTATCTGTATATTCTCTGTTACATATAAGATATCCTCCTACTCTTGCCGCATTATATGCAATATCATATGGATACTTTATAGATAACTCATTTCCCGAACATATATTCTTAGGGGGTATATAACCCTCAATTGAGTTGATTGCCTCATTATTACAGATGAATTCTCCTCTGCCACAATAATAAATTTGCATATCGGGATGTGTTTTAACAGCGTTATACAGTTTTGAATTCGGCTTTATTTTGACTACTTCAATGCCAAATTCATTGAGTGTATACTCACTTTCAGGATTGATATTACAACTGACAATTACTGCTGTTACCTTATTTTTAGGCAGATTAGGCGTTTCTAAAAATTTCATTTTGTCATTTCCTCAAATTCGGCTTCAGAAATAACTTTTACTCCGAGAGCCTTAGCTTTATCAAGCTTACTTCCTGCCTCGCTTCCGGCAAGAACATAATCGGTCTTCTTAGAAACAGAAGATGATGTTTTTCCACCAAAGTCTTCTATAATTCTACTTGCTTCACTCCTTGTATATTGCTCAAGTGTGCCGGTAAGAACAAATACTTTACCCTCAAAGCGTTTATCAAGAGAACTCTCGGCTACAATATCCATAGCAACTCCTGCTAATTTTAGTCTATCAATAAAGTGAATATTCTGTTCTTCGGTAAAGAATTCGGTTATGCTTTTTGCCATTATAGGTCCTATTTCATCAATTATTGTAAGTTTTTCAATACCTGCATGAATAAGGTTATCCATTGACTTGAATTTATCAGCAAGCACCTTGGCTGCTTTTTCTCCTATATGATGTATTCCAAGTGCTGTAATTACCCTAAAAAGCTCGTTATTCTTCGACTTATTCAACCCATCAAAGAGATTTTGTGCAGACTTTTCACCCATTTTATCAAGAGATGCCACATCGTCTTTATCAAGAAAATACAAATCAGATGCATCTCTAATTAGGTTCTTTTCAAGCAATTGTTCGATCACTGCAGGTCCAAGACCTTCTATATTCATAGCTGATTTTGAAACAAAATGTATTAAATTACGTTTTCTTTGTGCAGGACATGATATACCTGTACACTTATATGCCGCTTCTCCATCTTCTCTTATAACCTCTGCCCCGCATTCAGGACAATGTTCGGGCATTTTGAATTCAACTTCACTACCGTCTCTCGCATCTTTCACAACCTCAACAACAGCAGGAATAATATCGCCTGCTTTTTCTATAACGACAGTATCTCCTATTCTGATATCTTTTTCAACAATATAATCATAATTATGCAGTGTTGCACGTGAAACTGTTGAACCTGCAATATGAACTGGTTCAAGATGTGCAAGTGGCGTTAAAACACCAGTACGTCCTACTTGAATTGTAATGTCAAGTATTTTGGTTTTCTTTTGCTCAGCAGGAAATTTATATGCAATAGCCCATTTGGGATACTTGGATGTAGAGCCAAGACTTTCTCTTATATTAAGCTCATTGACTTTAATTACAGAGCCGTCAATATCGAACGGCAACTCACCTCTACTCTCCCCTATTGCATCTATTGCGTTTATCGCTGATTCAATATTGTCATAGCTTTTATCATTAAGAATTGTCTTAAATCCCAACTTTTTAAGCAAATTAAGACCTTCTATATGCGTATTTAACGTAACACCCTCAATCTGCTGGATGTTAAAAACAAATATATCAAGCTTTCTCTCTTTTGCAATCTTTGGATCTAGCTGACGCAAGGAGCCTGCTGCGGCATTTCTTGGATTGGCAAAAAGCGATTCTCCGTTTTCTTCTCTTTTATTATTAAGCTCAATAAACGTCTTCTTAGGCATATATACTTCGCCACGTACCTCAATATTTATAGGCTCGGTCAGGGTAAGTGGTACAGATGCAATGGTTTTTATATTTTCACTAACATCTTCACCAACTATGCCATCTCCTCTTGTTGAACCTCTGTAAAACACACCATTTCTGTACTCAATAGAAACTGAAAGTCCGTCAATTTTATGTTCTACAACATAAGTACATTCAGAAACTGCTTTTACTCTTTTGTCAAAATCTCTGACTTCATCGAAATCAAAAGCATCCTGAAGACTCTCCATTTTAACTGTATGAACAACTTCCGAAAAGCCCTCAACAGGAGCACCTCCAACTCTAACTGTCGGAGAAACTGGAGAATAGAATTCAGGGTTTTCTGCTTCTAAAAGCTCAAGCTCCCTTAACATTCTGTCATATTCAAAATCTGATATCTCAGGTGAATCTTCCACATAATACTTTCTGCTATGATATTCAAGGCTCTTTCTTAAGCTATCAATTCTATCCTTTATCTCGATTTTAGTCATTATTTTATCCTTTCCCCGGAATGTAATAATTTGGTACATTCCCAATCAAAATTCTTTCACATATTGGCAGCGATATATTTATATCTCGTGAATCACTGAAAAAAGTCGAAACAATCGAAGCAGAAACGCAAACATCAAGGCAGGCTCGATATTTTGTCTGGTTAATGCCAGCACTTATAAATTCGTCGTTAATTTCCACAGAAGAAATCGCGCCAAAGTATATTCTAACCGGTATATTTAATCCTAAACCTTGAAAAACAGAATATCCAGTCAAGCTCCCCAGAGTAATATGTATTTTAGCAATGTGTGTATCAGCAAGTAAGGTCGATAATGACTTTGAGTATTCGGTACGAAGTCTGTTTAATTCGGAGGTGTTAATATTATAGACAGAAATACCGCTTTCAGCAATTTCCGTATCAGAAAACAAATCATCACCAACCAGAATATCAGACGAAACCTTGTCTATACAGCTTCTTACCACTTGCGACGCAGCATCTGCAGCTCTTTCTCTGAAAATAGGCTCTGCTCTTATAGCAAAGAAAATAAATGCTATTACTAATAATATACAAATGAGCGCCAACGTTATAACTTTAGCATATGGGAAATGCCGACCGATACCTAATCGCATAATCTACCACCTCTTAGCAAATTATGCAAAACACCGACAATATGTGAAAGCCCTCAAATCTTATAGCACTTGAGGGCTTGACATATTAAAGCTTCTTTTCGTTAATTTCTTTTACAGCAGACGCAATAAAATCTTCTACACTCATACTACCGATGTCGCCTTCTTTTCTCGAACGAACGGAAATGACATTATTTTCAATATCCTTATCACCGACAAGAATCATATATGGCACTTTTTCAAGCTGTGCTTCACGAATCTTATAACCAATTTTTTCTGAACGATCATCTATTTCCACTCTTATAATGCCTGAAGCTTCAAGCTTGCGTTTAACATCATAAACATAATCAAGATGTCTGTCAGCAATCGGTAAAAGCTTAATCTGTACAGGAGCAAGCCACAGCGGGAATGCACCAGCATATTTCTCTATCAATAGTGCAAGTGTACGCTCATAACAACCGATTGATGTTCTGTGAATAATATATGGATTCTTCTTAGTGCCGTCCTTATCCACATACTCCATACCAAATTTTTCTGCAAGCATCTGGTCAATCTGCAGAGTGATAAGTGTATCTTCCTTACCGTGAACATTCTTTATCTGGATGTCTAGCTTAGGACCATAGAAAGCAGCTTCACCAATACCAATAACATATGGTATTTCAAGCTTATCAAGAATCTCTTTCATCATATCCTGTGCTTCTGCCCACTGCTCATCTGTGCCAATATACTTTTCTCTGTCCTCAGGATCCCACTGCGAGAATCTATATGATACATCTTCATATAATCCAAGAGTCTTCAGCATATATATTGCAAGCTCAAGACAACCCTTAAACTCATCAGCCAACTGTTCCGGTGTACACATAAGATGACCTTCGGAAATAGTAAACTGTCTAACTCTGATAAGACCATGCATTTCACCTGATGCTTCGTTTCTGAACAGTGTTGAAGTTTCAGCAAGTCTCATAGGTAAATCACGATATGAGCGACCGCGGTTTAAGTATGCCTGATACTGGAACGGACAAGTCATAGGACGAAGTGCAAACACTTCCTTATCATTTTCAGGATCGCCAAGAACGAACATACCATCTCTGTAGTGGTCCCAGTGTCCTGATATTTTATAAAGATCACTCTTAGCCATAAGCGGTGTTTTTGTAAGCAACCAACCACGTTTCTGCTCCTCGTCTTCAACAAATCTCTGTAACTGCTGAATAACTCTTGCACCCTTAGGAAGAAGAATAGGCAATCCCTGACCAATTACATCAGAGGTTGTAAACAACTCCAGTTCTCTGCCCAAACGGTTATGGTCGCGTTTTTTAGCCTCTTCAAGTCTTTCAAGATGCTCCTGAAGTTCATCTTTTGTAAAATATGCAGTTCCGTATATTCTCTGGAGCATTTTGTTCTTCTCGTTACCTCTCCAATATGCGCCCGTCGCACTAAGAAGCTTGTATGCCTTAACCTTGCTTGTGTATGCGATGTGCGGACCTGCACAAAGGTCAACAAAATCGCCCTGTTTGTAGAAAGATATAACTTCCCCCTCAGGTAACTCATTGATAAGTTCTACTTTGTACGGCTCATCCTTCATCAACTCAAGTGCTTCGTCTCGCGGTAATTCAAATCTCTCAATTTTAAGATTCTCTTTTGCAATCTTTTTCATTTCAGCCTCGATTGCGTCAAGGTCTTCCAATGTAAAGGTATGCTCAGTATCAAAATCGTAATAAAATCCCGTATCAATAGCAGGACCAATTGCAAGCTTTACATCGGGATAAAGACGTTTTACTGCCTGAGCAAGCACATGTGATGCCGAATGGCGTAGTGTTTGAAGTTCGTTTAATTCCATTTTTGACACTCTCCTAAATATAAATATTGTCAAGGGGTACAAAATAAAAACACCCCTAAGAAACCCTTAACAAGGGAAATCTTAGGGGTGCAAATCTCTTGCACGGTTCCACCCTAATTATGGCTTTAGCCATCACTCATTAGCTTGTAACGTAAGCATACGGCAGCGCTTAGTGAGATAAACCGTTCAGCGTGCGACTCCAAAGTGGTATTCACTATCCTGAATCAAAGGAAAGCTTACAGCCCGGGACTCTCCCTCTCTTGTTGACTCAACCGGAAAGCTACTGTCTTTTTCATAGTCTTTATAATATTATAACACTTAATTCTTTCAGATGTCAAGTGATTTATGTTACACTTATTTATCATTTTTCAGAATTTCAGCAAGAAACTGTCCTGTATATGACTTTTCACATTCTGCAACCGCTTCCGGAGTGCCTTCTGCAACAATCTCTCCGCCACCGTTACCACCCTCAGGGCCTAAGTCAATTATATAGTCTGCTGCTTTAATGACGTGAAGATTATGTTCAATGACAAGAACAGTATTTCCACCTTCTACAAGCTTTTGAAGAACATCTACAAGACGATGAACATCTGCATTGTGTAGACCGGTTGTTGGTTCATCTAGGACATATATTGTTTTGCCTGTACTTCTCTTGGATAGTTCTGTTGCAAGCTTTACTCTCTGTGCTTCACCGCCGGAAAGAGTTGTAGAGCTTTGTCCAAGCTTAATATATCCAAGTCCAACATCATGCAATGTCTGAAGTTTTCTTGTAAGCTTCGGATAGACAGAGAAAAATTCTATTGCTTCATCAACTGTCATTTCAAGTACATCATAAATATTCTTACCTTTATACTTAACGTCAAGAGTTTCTCTGTTGTATCGCTTTCCTTTACACACCTCACAAGGAACGTATACATCAGAAAGGAAATGCATTTCTATCTTGACAATTCCATCACCCTGACAAGCCTCGCACCTACCACCCTTTACATTAAAGCTAAATCGACCAGGTGCATATCCATGCATTTTTGCATCATTTGTCTGTGCAAAGATTTCTCTGATATCGTTAAATATATTAGTATATGTTGCCGGATTGGAACGTGGAGTTCTGCCAATAGGCGCTTGATTTATATCTATAATTTTATCAAGCTTATCTATTCCGTTAATCTTTTTATGTGCACCGGCGTGTAATTTGGCACGGTTTAAGTCTCTTGCCAATTGTTTATATAAAATTTCGTTGACAAGCGAAGATTTACCAGAACCTGAAACCCCTGTTACACATGCAAACACTCCTAAAGGTATCTTTACATCTATATTCTTAAGATTATTTTCCTTTGCACCGATTACTTCAAGCCATCCGGTTGGTTTTCGTCTTTTGTCAGGCACAGGAATCTTCTTAGCTCCAGAAAGATACTGACCGGTGATAGAATCCGGATTATTCATAATCTCTTCCGCTGTGCCTTCTGCGATTATTTCACCACCATTAACACCCGCACCCGGGCCAATGTCAACTATGTGATCAGCTACCATCATCGTGTCCTCGTCATGCTCGACAACAATCACTGTATTACCCAAATCACGCAAATTTTGCAGTGTACCGATAAGTCTTGTGTTATCCCTTTGATGCAAGCCGATACTCGGCTCGTCAAGAATATACAGAACACCTGTAAGACCAGAACCAATCTGAGTCGCAAGACGTATTCTTTGTGCTTCACCACCTGACAAAGTACCGGAAGAACGCGAAAGTGTAAGATAATCAAGACCAACATCAAGAAGAAATTGTAGTCTTGCCTTTATTTCTTTCAGTATTTGTGCGGCTATAATCTGCTCTCTGTCTGTCAATTTTAAGTTACAAATAAAATCCATTTCATCACGTACAGACATTGATGTCAGTTCAAATATGTTCTTTCCTCCAACTGTAACAGCAAGTACCTCATCATTGAGTCTCGCGCCCTTACACTTGTAGCATCCTATTGTGTTGATATATTTTTCAATTTCAGCTTTTGCCCAGTCAGATTTACCGTCATTGTAACGTCTTTCAAGACATATAACAACACCTTCGAAAGGAGCAAGATATGTTCCCGAGCCGTAGTTTCTGGTGTACTCCATTTTGATTTTCTCATCACCGCTACCAAACAAAACAACATTACGTACTTTTTCCGGTAAATCCTTAAACGGAGTATTTATATCGACACCATAGTGCTTTGCTATTGATGTGTAGTACATATGAGCCATACTGTCCGGTATTTCAGGCGCAGCCCATCCAGGTGCATAAATAGCACCTTCAATAAGTGATTTTGTATCATCATAAATAATAAGGTCTGGGTCAATTTTTGAAATGAAACCAATTCCATCACACTCAGGACACGCGCCATATGGGTTGTTGAATGAGAACATTCTTGGTGTAAGCTCCTGTATGCTTATACCGCAGTCTTCACACGCATAGCTTTGACTGAATGTTTTTGTCTCACCGCCGAGAATTTGTACCGATACAAGATCACCTGTAAGATTTGTCGCTGTTTCAACGGAATCAGCAAGCCTCTTTTCAATGCCTTCTCTTATTATAAGTCTGTCAACTAGAATTTCAATTGAATGTTTAATGTTTTTATCAAGCTTTATTTCTTCAGTAAGCTCATATTGTATTCCGTCAGCAATAACTCGAACGAATCCCGACTTTTTTGCATCTTCGAATACCTTTTTGTGCTCGCCCTTCTTCCCTTTCACAACAGGAGCAAGGACTAATATCTTTGTACCTTCATCAAGCTCGAGGATATTATCTACAATCTGGTCGACACTTTGCCTTTTTATTTCCTTACTGCACTTAGGACAATGCGGTATTCCGATATTTGCATACAACAATCTAAGATAGTCATAAATTTCTGTAACTGTACCAACGGTCGAACGTGGATTTTTTGATGTAGTCTTCTGGTCAATGCTTATAGCCGGTGAAAGTCCTTCTATACTTTCAACATCAGGCTTATCCATCTGTCCCAAAAACATACGTGCATAGCTCGACAAAGATTCTATATAACGCCTCTGTCCTTCCGCGTATATTGTGTCAAACGCAAGAGATGATTTACCCGATCCGGAAAGTCCTGTTAACACTACGAGCTTTTCTCTCGGAATATTGATACTTACATTTTTAAGGTTATGCACATTTGCACCTTTAATTTTTATATACTTATTCATTATATCTTTTCCTTCAATCTCTGAATTCTGTCTCTTAGCTCTGCTGCACGCTCAAACTCAAGCATTTCAGCCGCAGCAAGCATTTCATCCGTAAGATTCTCAATCATAATATTTATATCAATATCGTTATTCGTATCCGATGCTTCTGCCGGCTTCATCGACTCGATAATTTGTCTGATATCCTTTTGAATAGTCTTTGGTGTAATATTGTGTTCTTTGTTATATTCATCCTGCAAAGTACGGCGACGGTTAGTTTCATCTATTGCTCTTTGCATTGAACCTGTGATTGTATTAGCATACATAATCACCTTACCATCTGCATTACGAGCCGCTCTTCCTATCGTCTGAATTAGCGACGTTTCGCTACGCAGGAACCCTTCTTTATCAGCATCAAGTATTGCAATTAACGAAACTTCAGGCAAGTCAAGTCCTTCTCTTAAAAGGTTTATTCCCACCAAAACATCAAACACACCCATTCGTAAATCTCTAATTATTTCGGTACGTTCAATAGTCTTGATATCAGAATGCATATATCTGACCTTTATTCCCACTCCCCTTAAGTAATCACACAAATCCTCCGCCATCTTCTTAGTAAGAGTTGTTACAAGAACTCTCGTATTGTCTTCTACCCTTTTATTGATTTCCTCAATCAAATCATCAATCTGATTTTCAATCGGTCTTACAAATATCTGAGGGTCTAAAAGTCCGGTAGGTCTTATAAGCTGTTCGGCAATGTTCTGCGAATGCTCCTTCTCATAATCGCCCGGTGTAGCCGATGTAAAAATCACCTGATTAAGCTTTCCCTCAAACTCATCAAACATCAGCGGTCTGTTATCAAAAGCACACGGAAGTCGAAAACCATAGCCGACAAGCGATTCTTTTCTTGCTCTGTCGCCATTATACATTGCCCTGACCTGCGATACAGTAACGTGTGATTCATCAATGAACATAAGAAAATCATCAGGAAAATAATCAAGTAGTGTATAAGGTGCACTACCTGGTTCTCTGCCACTTATTACTCTTGAATAGTTCTCAATTCCCTGACAAAAGCCTATCTCCTGAAGCATTTCAACATCATACATTGTTCGTTGCTCAATTCTTTGAGCCTCTATGAGCATATCACGTTCCTTAAAGTATTTTATACGCTCAGAAAGCTCGTCCAAAATAGCGGCAATTGCAAGCTGCATCTTTTCACCAGTTGTTACATAATGCGAAGCAGGCATAATTACAACGTGATTGCGATATCCGACCACTTCACCGGTAACTACATTCACTTCGCTTATTCTCTCAACTTCATCACCGAAAAATTCGATACGAATAGCTTGTTCGCCATTGTTGGCCGGAAAAATTTCAAGTACATCACCGCACACTCGAAATTTATTACGAATAAAGTTAATGTCATTTCTTTCGTATTGTATATCGACAAGCTTTTTTATTACTTCATCTCTTCCCTTTTCCATTCCTACTCTTATAGAAATCATAAGGTTTTGATAGTCTTCCGGGTCGCCGAGACCGTAAATACAAGATACACTTGAAACTATGATTACATCTTTTCTCTCAAACAATGCAAATGTAGCAGAATGTCTTAATTTATCAATTTCATCATTTATAGACGCATCTTTTTCTATAAACGTATCCGACTGAGGAATATAAGCCTCCGGTTGATAATAGTCATAATATGAAACAAAAAATTCAACCGCATTATCTGGAAAGAATTCCTTAAACTCACTGCAAAGCTGTGCAGCAAGTGTTTTATTATGAGCAAGTACCAAGGTCGGTTTGTTTACAGCGGCAATGATATTTGCCATTGTAAACGTCTTACCTGAGCCAGTAACACCTTTTAGTGTCTGATACTTTAATCCATCTTCTAATCCTTTTACAAGCTTTTCTATTGCTTGTGGCTGGTCTCCAGTTGGTTTGAATTCTGACACAAGTTTAAAATGCTCCAATACCATCGCCTCTTTTCATAGTTTAACAATAGACTGCAAGAAGATAATCCTGCAGTCTATACATTTTAGTTTATATCTCCGATTTCGTACATTACCATAGACAGAACTGCCATTCCAGCTGTCTCGGTTCGAAGTATTCTTTTTCCTAAGGTAACAAGTGGAATACCGTTATCCTCAAGGTATGTTGCTTCTTCAGGAGAAAATCCGCCTTCAGGACCAATCATAAATGCAACATTCTGTGCCGGTTTAGAGTTAAGTACCTTTCTAAGTGTATTATCTTCTGCACACTCGTAGGGCACAAAAACCAAATCCGAATTTTTCATTTCGTCAACCGCATCACGAAAAGACATCACATCAGAAATTTCAGGTAAAATACCTCTACCCGATTGCTTTGCTGCTTCATCAGCTATTTTTTGCCAACGTGAAATCTTCTTCTTCGAGTCTTTCTCATCAAGCTTAACAACACATCTCGAAAGAGCACAAGGTACAATTTTAGTAATACCAAGCTCGGTTGTTTTTTGTATGATATATTCCATTTTAGTTGCTTTAGGCAATGCCTGATAGAGTGTAACCTTAATATTAGGTTCTGAATTATTCTTTTTAGATGATATTATCTCACATTCAACACATTTGTCGGAAATATTGGCTATTTTACAGTCATAATCATTTCCACAACTGTCGCAAACTGTAATATTGTCTCCGACACTTAATCTCAAAACCCTTTTTATATGTGAAACATCTTCAGTGTCAATAATAATTCTGTTGCCCCTCACTTTATCAGGTGATACAAAAAATTTTGGCATAATTATTCTCCAAGGTTTTTCTTAACAAAATTGAGAGTGAATTCCTTCATATCAGCAAGATCAGCATTAGTTGGATTAAAGACTACCTTGAACGGTTCATCCTCGGTCTTAAGACGAAGATTCTTAAGCGTTGTGTTGATAAGAACAGTTCCTTCTCCACTCCACCCATATGAGCCAAAAACCGCAAACGCCTTATCTTTTGCAGCAATTACATCTATTGATGATACAATATCCCAGATTGGCTTAAGTGCATTTCTGTTAATTGTCGGAGTACCGAGCATAACTAAATCAGCAGTGTGTAATGCTTTATTAACCTCAGCCTTATCAGCAACAACTAAATCAAACATCTTTGTATCAAGACCTTCTTGTTTTAGTGTTTCAAATACTGTTTTAGCAAGCTTTTCTGTATAACCATAAGCAGACACATAGAATATTGCAGCTTTCTTTGGGGTATTCGTTACCGGTGCGGACCACTTCTGATATTTCTCTAAGCCTTCTGCAATATATTCTTTAAGAACAGGACCATGACTGTTACATACAATACTTATATCAAGACCTGCAAGCTTCTCTAAACCCTTCTGAACAAAACTGTTAAACGGAGAAACAATACAATTATAGTAATGTTGCATTGCCTTTTCGTAATCAGCTTTATTGGTAATATCTGTATCAAGAACTCCGTCAAAACAATAGTGTGCTCCCAATACATCACAAGAGAACAATGCCTTTTCACTTTCACAATAGGTCATCATTGTATCAGGCCAATGAAGATTTGGTGCTATTATAAACTTAAGGTCTAAACCGCCAAGGTCTAAAGTATCGCCATCTTTAGCAAGCAATTCCTTAAAAGGTACATTAGTAATTCTTTTAAGATTTTTAAGAGCTGCAATCGTTCCGATAACTGTTACATCAGGATTTTTACGCAGAATCTTTTCGAGCGCTCCTGTATGGTCAGGTTCTGTATGATTACAAATAATATAATCAATATCTTTAATAGCTACTACTTCTTCTATATTTTTTATATATTCATCACAAAGCTTGTCATGAGCAGTTTCAATAAGTGCGGTCTTTTCACCTTTTACAATATATGAATTATATGTCGTACCAAACTCTGTATCCATAATGATATCGAACACTTTAAGGTTCGGATCCTTAACTCCGACATAATATATTTTGTCTGTCAATTTTATCATGTTTATCTCCTCATTTCTTTTTACAAATAAATGCAGCCCAGTCTGCGCTCCGCTTAGTTTCAATTATGTAGAACCCGCCATCTTCTAGTGCGCATTTTACATCATTGATTCTATCTTCAATTATTCCGGATGTGATGAATGTACCATCATCATTCAAAGCTTGATATGCAAGCGGTATAAGTGGTATAATCACATCAGCAACAATGTTTGCAGTAACTACATCATATTTACTTGAAAGTATCTCTTTTCTCAAACTTTCATCATCAAGCACATTTCCAGCCTTTGCTGTAAAAGAATCCTTAGAAATACCGTTAAGTTCTGCATTCTGATAAGAAATATCAACAGCAAGTGGGTCAATATCAACAGCAAAAGCATTTTTTGCACCGAGTAAAATTGAAATTAACGATAGAATTCCGCTTCCGGAGCCAAGGTCAAGCAAAGATATACCCTCTTTTATTGTGGCATCAAGCGCTTCTATGCACATTTTGGTTGTGTGATGCGAGCCGGTACCAAAGCTCATACCAGGATTTATTCTGAACACAATTTTGTCATCAGATCCATTATACTCTTCCCACTCAGGCTGAACTACAATCCTGTCGCCTATTTCAAGTGTATGAAAATACTGCTTCCAATTGTTAGCCCAATCTTCCTCTCTTAACGAACCAGTATCAACATCAAGTCTTCCGAACAGAGTATTGCTATCCATTTGCTTCATTTCTGCGAGGGAATTTATAACAGCTGAAAGCATTTCAACACCATCCGCACTTTCGGGGACATAAAACTTGACCTTTGTTTCTCCTCTCATTTTCTCAGAAAGTTCTTCATCAACATAATCCCAAAGATTTTTGTTGTTTTCAAGAAAATCGTTAAAATCTGTCTCGTCCTCAATAGATACACCGGTGATACCAAGCTGATAGAGTCTGCCTGTAACAGGCTCTATTCCCTCGGAAGTAGTAAATACAGTTGCTTCAATCCAATTCATATTTTCCTCCGATTAGTCAAGATAATCCTTAAGCTTTTTACTTCTTGACGGATGACGAAGCTTTCTTAATGCTTTAGCTTCAATCTGTCTTATACGTTCACGTGTTACGTTAAATTCCTTACCAACTTCTTCAAGAGTACGTTGACGGCCATCATCAAGTCCGAATCTGAGTTTAAGCACCTTTTCCTCTCTCGGAGTGAGTGTCTTAAGAACATCAACCAACTGTTCTTTCAACAACACAAAGCTTGCAGCTTCTGAAGGTGCAGGCGCATCATCATCCGGAATAAAATCACCAAGATGACTATCTTCTTCTTCGCCGATAGGTGTCTCAAGAGAAACAGGCTCTTGCGAAATTTTAGAAATTTCACGTACCTTTTCAACTGTCATATTAAGCTCAGCTGCAAGTTCTTCCGGCTTTGGCTCTCTGCCAAGCTCCTGTACAAGCTGTCTTGAAACGCGCACAAGCTTATTTATAGTTTCAACCATATGAACAGGAATACGAATTGTACGAGCCTGATCCGCAATAGCTCTTGTAATAGCCTGTCTTATCCACCATGTTGCATATGTCGAAAACTTGAAGCCTTTAGTGTAGTCAAATTTATCAACGGCCTTAATCAAACCAAGATTTCCTTCCTGAATAAGGTCAAGAAACATCATACCACGTCCGACATACCTTTTAGCTATGCTGACAACAAGACGAAGGTTCGCCTCTACAAGCTTCTTTTTAGCCTCTTCATCTCCATCTGCCATTCTTTGCGCAAGATCATTTTCCTGAGCAGCATCAAGAAGGTTTACCTTACCAATTTCCTTAAGATACATCTTTACATGGTCATCGATATTGATTCCCTCAGGAACAGAAAGGTCTTCGAGTTCTTCCTTTGACACTTCAATTTCTTCAAGCTCTTTATCAAGGTCATCAACAACTTCTATACCTTTTTTTTCAAAAAGGTCGTAAATTGTTTCAACCTCTTCAGGTGTTATTTCAAAGCCCTCAAGAGCTTTTGAAACGTCAAGTCTTGTTAAGACTCCATGCTTTTCACCCTGATCGCACAAGGCTTGAATTGCGGCTTTCTTTGCTTCTAATTCTGACATCACATTTTCCTCCCAAGCTTGTCCCGCATTTTGATTAGTTCAACTATCTTTGCGGGATTAGTTTCCCCCTCAAGCATTTGCTCGATTTTTTCTTTTTTAATTGTATTTATCAGCTCCATAGCTGCATTATCTGAGTCCTGATACTGCTCATCAAGACAAAACACCTTCGAAACTGTTTGTAGCTCATCTTCATCAACCTTGTTCATTATAGCTGTAGAATCAGGTGTTGCTCCGTTTTCGAAGGAATTATATATATACTCCGCGAGCATTTTTAGTGTATCTGTAGAGTAATCGCCAATTTGCATCTCACTGCTTATAAGCTTGTACAGCTTTTTGCTTTTAGAACATAGACTCAGCAGAAGAATTTCAGCCTCTTCAAGTTTTGTACCGTTTCTCTTATGTGCTTGTAGAACACTTATTTGCGGCACTCTTACAACTCTGTCTTTTTCTTTTTTATATGCAACAGCTTTCTTTTTATACTCCGCGTATATTGCATCAACACTAATTCCACTTTCCTTTGAAATTCTTTTGATATAGGCATCGACCTCTATATCATCCTGTACACCCTTAAGCGAATCAACAGCAGCAGAAACATATCCTATCTTGCCATCTTCAGTATCGAGGTTATAGTTTCTTCTTGCGCTTTTCACTAAATAATCACTTGACGACGGAGCATTGTCAACAAGATTTCTGAACATTACGACACCGTTAAGCTTTATGTATTCATCAGGGTCTTTTGCACCTTGCATTTCAATAACCCTCGCCTTACCACCAACAGAATTGATTATATCAATCGCACGACGTGTGGCCGTTTGTCCGGCATCATCAGAATCATAGCAGATAAGTATTTCTCTGCAATATTTCATAAGAAGTTTAGCCTGGTTTTCTGTAAGCGCCGTTCCTAAAGTGGCAACAACATTTGTGATTCCTGCCTGATATACAGAAATAACATCCATATATCCTTCACAAAGGATAAGCTTATTACTGTTGGACTTCTTTGCAAGATTAAGAGAAAAGAGGTTTCTTCCTTTATCGAAAACCGGCGAAGACGTTGTATTCAGATATTTAGGTTTTGCATCGGTGAGTACTCTTCCTCCAAAACCTATAACATTCCCTCTTAGGTCAATAATCGGGAATATAACCCTGCCCCTGAAAAAGTCAAAAATTTTACCGTTCTTCTCACCGATAACCTGTGCGTCAAGAAGTTCTCTGTCAGTATACCCCTTACTCCTCAAATACCCAAGCAGTGCATCATATTTATCAGGTGCGTAGCCCAGACCGTATTTTGTAATCGTTTGAGGATGTATTTGCCTTGTTTTGAAATATTCAAGACCAACTCTACCCTCAGGAGACTTGGTTAGCGTATCATAAAAGAATCGTGCTGCAAGCTTATTTATTTCGTATATTCGTTGCTTTTGTCTGTATTTGGCATCATCCCTTGCAACATCGCCTTCTTCAGGCAAAACAATTCCTGCCCTGTCTGCGAGAAGCTTTAATGCTTCAACAAAATCCAACCCCTCAATACGCATCACAAATTGCATTAAACCGCCGCCTGCGCCACAACCAAAGCAATGGAACACTTGTTTATCACGATTTACGTGGAATGATGGACTCTTTTCTTTATGAAATGGACACAACCCAGAAAAATCACGTCCACTTTGTTTAAGTCTGACATACTGAGATATATAGTCAACAATATCATTTTCAGCGATAACCTCATTTATCAACTGATCACTGTATCTTGGCAAGTGTTCTCACCTCTTTCCTATACATATACATTCGACAATCTTTCAAAAATTCCTTTATTTTTCTGATATTTTTCGATATTAAAATTTAATGTTACCAATTATTAAGAAATTATTCTTAAGAGAGATATTTAATTATTGCAGTAGCAAGGCTTTCGCATTGTTTTATCGCTAATTCATCCTCGCATGCAGGTCTGTGAGCAGAAACACCAAAATGTCCCATACCAAGCTCACTTCCATTACCAACTATAACCATACCTGATACAAGAGCGGCACTATGTATGTGGTCTGCGGTACGTTCCTGACCGCCATATTTGCTTGCACCAACAGTTACAGTTGCGATTGGTTTTCCAAGCCATGCTTTTTCTGCACGAGGTGCTCTTGTTTTGTCAAAAAACGCCTTCATTTGTGCAGTCATAGAACCAAAATATACCGGCGAGCCAAATATAACAAAATCTGCTTTTTTTACCTTTTCGAATACTTCATCAAGCATTGTACCTTTGTAGCAAGCTTTCTCACAAGGGGACTGACAGGAAACGCAAAATGGTGTTTTAGCACTGCTTACCGCTTCGTGAACAGACACAACTTCGCACTCTGCACCATTCTTTGACAAGTGCCCTGCGATTTCATTTAACAAAAACGCTGTGTTACCATCATTATTATGACTTCCGTTTAACGCAAGAATATACATAATATCTTCCTTTCTTATTCTCAAAAACAGACAAAACCTTTAATAAAGGTTTTGTCTGTTCGTTTTAATTTAATTCAACCTTACCAATAATATCATTAATATCATCAATATTATGACGTATCATATAATCAGATATATAATCTTTAACCTCATATATCATTTTAGGATTTACAAACAATCCCGTTCCGAGCGCAACAAGCGATGCACCTGCAAGCATAAACTCGATTACATCTCTGCCGTTCATAACACCGCCCATTCCTATAATAGGAAGTTTAACTGCATTTGCCACCTGATGTACCATTCTGATTGCAACAGGACGAACACACGGACCTGATAAACCACCCATATTATTTGCAAGGATAGGCTTTCTGCTTTCAACATCAATTACCATGCCCAAAAGTGTGTTTATTAAAGACAGTCCATCTGCTCCGCCACTTTCAGCGGCTTTTGCTATATCAGTAATAGATGTTACATTGGGTGAAAGTTTAACAACTAAAGGCTTAGAACAATGCTTTTTCACCTCAGATGTAAGATGCTCAACAGTAGCAGGGTCAGTTCCGAATGCAAGACCGCCTTGCTTAACATTTGGGCACGAAATGTTCATTTCAATAATTGCTGTATCCGTATTGGAAAGTATCTCAGCCATCTCTAAATATTCTTCTACAGTATTTCCAGACATATTTGCAATGACATGTGTATCAAGCTTTGCAAGCTCAGGCATTATATAATTAGCAAATACTTCGACTCCGGGGTTTTGAAGACCAACACTGTTTAGAATACCTGATGGTGTTTCTGCAATTCTGGGAGGAGGATTGCCTTCTCTGCCCTGTCTTGTAAGTCCCTTTGCAGAGAAACCGCCATATTCGGATATATCAGCATACTGACCGTATTCAGCGCCAAAACCAAATGTTCCTGATGCAGTTACGATAGGATTTTTGAATTCAACTCCGCAAAAATTTATCTTTGTGTTCATATCAGATATTCACCTCTTTCGAATCAAAAACCGGACCGTCTTTACATACTCGTCTATACTTATTTGTACCGGAGAAGATTGTTTCACAGCTACATACAAGGCAAGCACCTATACCGCAACCCATTCTCTGCTCAAGAGATACTCGACAGGGTATGTTTCTGCTTTCTGCAATTTTCTTTACCGCACGCAGCATAGGTGTCGGTCCACAGGAATATATAACATCACATTTATTGTTGTCAAGGTACTCCTCCAACATAGCTGCAGCATAGCCATTATATCCATAGCTACCGTCATCAGTAGAAATGTGAGTATTGGCAACTGCTGAAAATTCCTCTTCCATAACAACTCTGTCCTTACTTCTGAATCCGAGAAAAACCTCAGGATTATCAAGAAGCTTAGTCAGCTTGAACAAAGGAAATACACCTATTCCACCGCCAATAACAACAGGCTTTTTATAAACACCGTTTACAAAACAGTTGCCGAGTGGTCCCATAATGTCGATATTATCTCCAACTTGTTTCTTTGCAAGCTCAGCCGTACCTTCGCCTTTTGCCTCGAAAATAAAGCGCACTTTATCTTCGTATGCGTCGCAAATACTTATTGGTCTTCTCAAAAATACTTTATCACTGCAAAGCACATGAAGAAATTGACCAGGTACTGTATTTTTAGCAATTTCAGGTGCATTTACAACAAAATCGTATATACCGTCAGCAATCTGTGTTTTGCTTTCAAGTCTGCATAAATAGTTTGTTTCCATAATTAATCCTTTCTGCATTAAAGAATAGAGCAAAGCTCTTCTTTCATACGTATTGCTTCTTTTCTTGCGCACTCAGCAAAGCTTTCTTCCGGTGCATTTTCTTTTTTATAAGCACACATAATTCCTCTTGAAGAATTTACAATAGCTCCAAGACCATCATCATTAAAGCTAAACTTAACATCGCTTGCATTTCCGCCCTGAGCACCATAGCCGGGTACAAGGAAATACGATTTTGGCATAAGCTTTCTCAAGACCTTGGCCTGCTCCGGATATGTTGCTCCTACAACAGCGCCAACTGCAGAATAACCACTTTCGCCTATTGTTTCTTCTCCCCACTTATTAACAAGAGCAGCAACCTTCTCATAAATCTTCTCATCGCCAATTTTGATATCCTGAAGCTCGCCAGAAGAAGGATTTGATGTCTTTACTAAAGCGAAAATTGCTTTATCATATTTTTTACAGTCCTTTACAAAAGGAGCAATACCATCAGTTCCGAGATAAGGATTTACTGTTACACAATCAACAGGAAGCGGTTCAGCTTCAACGCCATCTATATCAACCTTGCCAAGATATGCTGCAGAATAAGCCTCTGCTGTTGAACCGATATCGTTTCTCTTTACATCAAGAACTACATAAAGTCCTTTTTCTTTTGCATATTCGATAGTTCTTGCTAAAACCTCTTCACCGCAAAGACCGTACATTTCATAAAAAGCAGATTGTGGCTTTACGGCTGGAACAACATCATAAAGTGCATCTATAAGTCCCTTATTAAACTGCCAGATTGCTTCACTTGCACCCTTAAGATTCTTTCCAAACTCTGCATATGCCTTCTCTCTGAGGTACATTGGCACATAGTCAATTTTAGGGTCGAGACCTGCAATTGACGGATTGCTCTTATCTTTAATTTTTGCTACGAGTTTATCTACCGACATTATACTAGCTCCCCTCTGTTTACTTTAATTTCTCCGTTCACTATCGTATATTCAGGTTTTGCACATAACACAAAACCATCATACGGTGAATTCTTACTTTTTGACGCGAATTTTGTAACGTCAACTGTATATTCCTTTTGTGCATCAAATATTATAACATCCGCGGAAGCGCCTACACTGAGGCTTCCCTTACTAAGACCAAGAATATTCGATGGATTTAATGACATTTTACGAATTAAATCACTCATTGACAACATATTTTCGTTTACAAGATACTTTACCGACAAACCAAGAGAAGTCTCAAGTCCTATTATACCATTTAATGCTATGTCAAATTCGCAATTTTTCTCGTCAAGGTGATGAGGTGCGTGGTCTGTTGCGATTGCGTCGATAGTGCCGTCAACAAGGCCTTCAATTATAGCTTTTACATCTTCGTCTGTTCTGAGAGGCGGATTCATTTTTGCGTTTGTATTGTAGCCTCTGACAGCTTCCTCTGTTAGTGTAAAATAGTGTGGACAAGTCTCACAGGTTACTCTTACGCCTCTTTGTTTCGCCTGTCTGATTGCTTCAACAGAGCCTTTTGTACTTATATGTGCGATATGGACAGCTGTACCGGTATTTTCGGCAAGATTGATTTCTCTGTTTACCATTATTTCTTCAGCACAATTACTTATACCTTTAAGACCAAGTTCAGTTGCAACAGCACCCTCGTTCATATACCCTTCAGCTATACTCATTTCTTCACAATGAGAAATAACAGTTACATCAAACATATCTGCATATTCTAACGCTCTACGCATAAGACCGGCACTTTTTACAGGCTTACCGTCGTCTGATATAGCAACAACACCTGCAAACTTAAAGCTACCTATCGGAGCAAGCTCCTCGCTTTGTAAGCCTTTTGTAATAGCAGCAATCGGATACACGTTAACAGCCGCCACTTGTTTTGCTTTTGATTTAATGTACTCTACAACTGTTACATTATCGCATACAGGATTTGTATTAGGCATACATGCAACAGATGTTACTCCTCCAAGTGCAGCAGCTTTCGTGCCGCTTTCTATGTCTTCCTTATAGGTAAAACCAGGGTCTCTCAAATGTACGTGCATATCTACAAGACCGGGCGTTACATATTTTCCTGTTGCGTCAATAACCTCAACACTCTCGATATCATCAAGCTCGATATCATTGCCAACGTCGCATATAATGCCTTTATCAATGAATACATCACAGACTTCATCAATGTTGTTCTTAGGGTCAACAACATGACCACCCTTTATTAGTAGTTTCATCTTTTCACCTCCGACATTATCCTCTGAGCCATTCCATAACACTCATTCTGACAGCAACACCGTTTGTTACCTGTTCGTTAATGCAGCTACTTGCCCCATCAACAAGCTCAGATGAAAACTCAACACCACGGTTAACAGGTCCAGGATGAAGTACAATAGCATCATCTTTTGCAAAGCACATTCTCTTATCATCAATACCAAAGAAACGATTGTACTCGCCAAGACTTGGGAAAAGACCGCTCTTTTGACGTTCAAGCTGAATACGAAGTCCCATTACAACATCTGCATCTATCATTGCTTCCTGAACGCTCTTAAATACCTTTGCTCCGGTATTTTCAAGCCCTCTCGGAAGCAGTGTTGACGGTCCTCCTACCGAAACATCAGCACCGAGTTTCTTTAGTGCAAATATATTACTTCGTGCAACTCTTGAATGATATACATCTCCGACGATTGCAACTTTTAACCCTTCTATTCTACCCTTTTTTTCAAGGATTGTATACAAATCCAAAAGAGCTTGAGTTGGGTGCTCGTGCAAGCCGTCTCCTGCATTGATAACAGACGCTTTTACCAACGGGGCGATTAAATGCGGCGCTCCGCTTGAGCCATGTCGCATAATAAGAATGTCTGTACCCATTGCATCGATAGTCTTTGCAGTATCAATTAAACTCTCACCTTTTGCAACACTTGAGCCAGAAGCTGTTATATTAGCCGCATGCGCTCCCATATAATCCGCAGCCAGCTCAAAGGACATACGTGTTCTTGTACTATTCTCATAAAACAAAGTTACAACAGTCTTTCCTTCAAGTGTATTAATCTTTTTCTTATCAGAAAGAACTATTTCTTTCATTTTGACTGCATTCTTCAAAATCGTCATAATTTCATCAGCAGGAAGATATTGCAATCCAAGTAAATCTTTTTTCATAATGTCATTTTCCCCCACTATAAAAGGTTATTATCTATTATATCGCATTTTTCTCTTTTTGTCTATATTAAAAGTCATTAAAATTGTAAAAATATATCATTTTAATATGTCGAAAATTACTTCCTTATCACTTTTTACGTCAATAATTTCGCCTTTAGTGTTGCTGATAAATACAGCAGTATGCTTTCTCGGCGAAAAATAGTTTAATAATTCTTTCATATCAAAAGGCTTTTCTACAATAAGCAATTGTGCTCTTTTTGTTTTTATCTTCTTTGTGAGCATTAGTTCTCTTAAGTAGTCTCTGTTATATTTCTCTTTTGACATTATGCAGTTTCCAACCATAAATATCATAAGTGTAAATGTGTTTATATTTAGTTCACCATAAATTATAAGAAGACCAGATATTGCAAGTGATAGTATCGCTGAAATTACAATCATTGTTGTCCTGCAAGCTTTTGCGTTATAGAATTTCAGCATAATCGCCTCAGTTATTCTGCCGCCATCTAATGGTAAAACAGGCAGCATATTGAAAATGAATATAGCAAGATTATTGTATATAAACGTTTCGTTCCAAGCTATATAATAAGCTACCAATGCTGCAACAGCATTTATCATCGGTCCTGACAGATACAGTATTAAGCTGTCGCACAACGAACACAGTACTCTGGTTTTAAGAGTTATGTTTACACCAAAAGGATATAGTATAATTTTAGAGGTATCTATTCTCAAAAATTTTGCCGAAAGTGCATGTGCAAGCTCATGCAGTATCATAACAGAATACATCATAAATGTATATTCAAGCGTTCTTGTAATATATGCAAATACAAATAACAACACTGTCAGCCAATGTATGTAAAGATATTTTGAAAGCTTTATCACATAAACACCTCATACAAAAAAAATTCCGCAGATAATGTATATACAAAAATCTGCGGAAATATTCTTATTAATCAAGCTTCAGAACTGACATAAATGCTTCCTGAGGTACTTCTACATTACCAACCTGACGCATACGCTTCTTTCCTTCCTTCTGCTTTTCAAGAAGCTTTTTCTTACGTGTAATATCACCACCATAGCACTTTGCAAGTACGTCTTTTCTTAATGCTTTTACAGTTTCTCTTGCGATTATCTTGCCACCAATTGCAGCCTGAATTGGAACTTCGAACAATTGTCTCGGAATCGCTTCCTTCAGTTTTTCAGCCATTCTTCTTCCACGTTTATAAGAACTATCCTTATGAACAATAAATGATAACGCATCAACCATTTCACCATTCAGGAGCATATCAAGCTTGACAAGATCTGATTTTCTGTAGCAAGATAACTCATAATCAAATGACGCGTATCCTTTCGTACGGGATTTAAGTGCATCAAAGAAGTCATATATAATTTCATTCAATGGCAATTCATAATGGATTTGTGCTCTGGTTTCCTCCATATAGGTCATATTTTTGAACACACCACGTCTTTCTTGGCACAGCTCCATTACATTTCCAACGTAGTCCGTCGGAACCATAATATCAGCATTTACCATCGGCTCCTCCATGTGCTCTATCTCAACAATCGGAGGTAGATTTGTAGGATTATCTACCATAATCAGTTCTCCGTTTGTCTTAAAGACTTTGTATATAACACTCGGAGCAGTTGTTACGAGGTCAAGGTTATATTCACGTTCAAGTCTTTCCTGAATGATTTCCATATGCAAAAGCCCAAGAAAACCACATCTGAAACCAAAACCAAGCGCAACAGAAGTTTCCGGTTCAAACAGCAATGCTGCATCATTAAGTTGAAGCTTAGAAAGAGCTTCCTTCAAATCTTCATACTGTGCACCATCTGCAGGATAGATTCCGCAGTAAACCATTGGATTTACTTTTTTATAACCGGGCAGGGGCTCTTTTACAGGGTTTGAAACGGTTGTAACTGTATCTCCGACACGGGTATCCTGGATTGATTTTATACTCGCCGCAATGTATCCAACATCACCTGCAGATAGCTTATCACAGCCAATAAGACCGCTCGGGTGCATATATCCAACTTCAACAACATCAAACTCAGCGCCCGTTGCCATCATTCTGATTCTGTCTCCTGCTTTTAATGTACCATTCTTTACTCTCACATAAACAATTACACCTCTGTAACTGTCATAGTATGAGTCGAATATCAAAGCAGCAAGCTCAGCATCCGGATCGCCTTTAGGGGATGGTATCTTTTCAACAATAGCTTCAAGCACATCAGCAACATGCTGTCCTGTTTTTGCAGAAATAAGCGGTGCATCCTCAGCAGGAATACCTATTATATCTTCAATTTCATCAATAGCACGTTGTGGCTGTGCAGACGGCAAATCAATCTTATTGATTACAGGCACAACTTCAAGGTCGTGCTCTATCGCGAGATAGGTATTTGCAAGTGTCTGCGCTTCTATTCCCTGAGAAGCATCAACTATAAGTATCGCGCCCTCACAAGCCGCAAGCGAGCGGGAAACTTCATAGTTAAAGTCGACATGTCCCGGTGTATCAATAAGATTAAAAGTGTAGATATTTCCATCTTTTGCGTTATATTTGAGTCTCACAGCATGCGCTTTAATGGTAATACCTCTTTCTCTCTCAAGGTCCATATCATCAAGGAGCTGTTCCTCCATATCACGTTCAGCAACCTCACCGGTAAGCTCTAAAAGCCTGTCAGCAAGTGTAGATTTGCCG
>JAHAZB010000076.1 GCA_018384175.1 Eubacteriales bacterium | reverse complement strand
AGAACCAAAACCCGCCGGGGGATACAGTCAACGTTAGCCAAATCAAAGATTTGGAACGTTTTTGAATGGCACTCGTTACCAAATTAAAATTTGGACTCGTCCGCATCCGATTTCCCCCGGACCCCTTCAAACGGCCTCGTAGGACGACAATGGCGAACATCTGCTATTTACCAAATTTATTACTATCCTGCTTGGTAAAAATTATATTGTAGGGAACGACCTATGTGTCGTTCCGCTCTGAATAGAGAAATAATTTTGAGGATTTGTTATTCAAAAAGAATACGGACGATTACTCGTCCGTATTTTCGTGTTAGATGTGATGTGTGGTTATTAAATCGCCATGTATTAAAAAAGTGCATCAACCAAAGTCGATGCATCGAAAAACGCACAGCTATCTGGTTGTTTGCGAAACACTCCAATATACTGAACATGAATAGCAAAATAAGCGAACATTCATAAACCATGCGTTTTTACCTAAATTTATGGTTTTATGTTCACTTTTTACTATTTAATTGATTCAGTATCCACTGACAAATTTGAACTATTCTTCTGAATTATCCATTGCGTATTTACAGCAAAGCAAAATCAACTGATTAAAAGAAACATCATTTTTAGCCGCAAATTCATTAAGCTCATTGAACATTTTTTCAGGAAATCTAATAGTACGTGGAATATTTGCATTTCTTAACTCGTTATCAATCTTAAACATATAAACACCTCACTTGACTATAATTATATAGTGTGATATAGTATTAAAAATATAACCATTTATGGTTACAGTTTTAGGGTGATTATATGAATACAGAAGAAACAGCGGTATTTATCGGACACAGAACTATATACAGAAACATATTAGAAGAAGTTGATAAAGCTATAATAGAAGCAGTCGAAAATGGAGTTAATACCTTCTTAAACGGAGGAATGGGACATTTTGATATTTTTTGTGTGTGGAGATTTAATATTTTACAGAGTAAATATCCACACATTAAACAATATCTTGTTTTGCCTTACAGGAATTATAAGAATTATGACAGGCAGTTATTTACAAAGATTATTTGTCCGAATTTGGATATAAGAAATTACCGCTTAGCAATACCTAAGCGAAATGAATGGATGGTACAAAATTCATCATATGCAATATGTTATGTTGGTGATACAAAAGGTGGAGCGGCAAAAATGTATGAAAAGGCAAAAAATAACCGATTAAAAATAATAGATATACTAATGTAATATCTATTTTATAACAAACATAAAAGGGGATGCCCCAATGGCATCCCCTGCGTTTATGGGACCGAACAACTAAAAGCCCCATAAACACTACTCAACCGACTCGATCAGTGCGAACTTTCCATCCTTTCGCTCATAGACAACATTCATCTCGTCGGTGTCAACGTTCTTGAATACAAAGAAGCTGTGTCCTAAAAGCTTCATCTGTAATACTGCCTCCTCGGCAGACATAGGCTTAACCTGAAATCTTTTGGTTTTAACGATTTTATATTCTGACGTATCCTCACCGCCTGAATAATTATCTCCGCTTAAGAGTAAATCGTCAGCAAGTGCTTCGCGTTTGATTTTCTTTTCAAGCCTTGTCTTGTTCTTTCTTATCTGTCGCTCGATAATATCGACAATTTCATCAATAGCCGTCTTAGCATCAACTTCGGTAACCTCTGCGCGGTAAATCATACCGCCGGCATAAATTGAAGCTTCAACATATTCCTTATCCTTGACCGTTCCGATTAAAACTCTCGCTTCCGACTCATCCTTAAAGTACTTATCGAGCTTGGAGAGCTTCTTTTCAAGATAGTCGACAGTCGGCTTGTCCGGTGTAAACTTCTTTGTGATAATGTTGAACTTCATAAAATCATCTCCTTGCGGTTTACTTTTACCTGAAAGGCATTGCCTTTCATTATATTTTTACCCACAAATGATGAATGTTAAACATTTTTCTTGCAAATATATGGACATAATAGTATAATAATGAAAGAAAAAATATTTCGGAGGATATAGTTTTGATTGCACTGATTTTTACAAGCTTTTTGTATGTTATTGCAGGACATCTTTTAATGACGGGTATTTCCGACGATAAAAGTAAACCAACTGAAAAACGAAAAGGACTTTATATTCTGCTGGCAACAGGTATTGTTGTAAGATATATCGGTGCGACAATATATCCCGGTTATATATCGGATATGAACTGTTTTAAGGGATGGTCGGATATGATGTACAAGCTGGGCCCCGGCGGATTTTACACTAGCGAAAAATTTACCGATTATCCACCGGTGTATATGTATGTTCTGTGGCTTATCGGCGCTATAAGAAATCTTATACCAATGTCGGCAATGGCGACAAATCTGATTATAAAAACACCTGCCATAATCTGTGATGTTGTAATTTCAGCGCTTCTGTTCAGGCTTGCTAACCGAAAAATAGGCGAAAAAGCCGGATATTTTGCGGCTGTATTGTGGCTATTTAATCCGGCTGTATTTATAAACTCATCATTGTGGGGACAGGTGGATTCGGTATTTATGCTACTTGTACTCCTGACACTTATGTTGGTGATGGAAAAGAGACTTGTGCCTTCATTCTTTATATTTGCGGTATCTGTGATGCTAAAGCTTCAGGCTCTTTTTTATACACCGATACTTCTCCTGGCAATTGTAGAGGAAACGATTTATCCGCAATTTAAGCCAAAAGAGCTTTTACGTTATATAGGCTTCGGTGTTCTTGCGATTCTATTTGCTCTTGCTATATGCGTTCCGTTCGGACTTTCTAATGTAATAGAGCAGTGTATCGGAACACTTTCCTCTTATCAGTACGGAAGTGTAAACGCATATAATATGTGGTCGGCACTTGGTTTTAATTGGGCAAAGCTTTCACCTGCAATGTCCTTTATCGGTACTGCTCTGATAGTGGCAGTAGTTATTGCTGCAGTTGTATTCTTCTTTCGAATGGAGTCGGAGTCAAAGTATTTCTGGCTCGGTGGCTTTATCTGCTTCGGAGTGTTTACACTTGCAGTTAAGATGCACGAGAGATACGCATTTCCGGCTATGCTTTTACTTTTGTGCGGATTTCTACTTGACCGTAAGTCAAAACAGAAAATTTGGATTTATCTTGCAGTAACTGTTACACAGACAGTAAATTGCGGATATGTACTGTTCAATACACTCGATGGTAAAAATCTGACAAATAACGAGCTTCTTGTGGCAATGGTGTGGGGATTTATAACAGTAGCAGTATTTGTATGGCTTTTGTATGCAACAATTAAGATGTGCATATTTAAGCCTGTTTCAAGAATTTCGGCAGATAAGGATTACAAAATAAGACGTAATGATGTTATTGCAATAGCGGTATTAACGGCGGTTTATTCAGTAATTGCACTCTTTAACCTCGGAAATATGTACTCACCGGAAACAAAAATAACACTTGAAAATGAGACAAAAACCTTTACTCTTAATGAAAATAACGGTATATCAGGCTTGAAATTTTTCCTTGGTGAATATCGTATTCACGACGGAAATACTCTAAAATTGGAGCTTAATAATAAGCAGGGCGAAAATGTATATGAAACAGAGTTTCATGATGCGGATGTATTCTGTTGGACGGAGCACAAATTTGACTTAGAGCCTGCAACTGAGCTTGTTTTAAGCACAAGTGGTAAGATAAGTATGTTTGAGATGGCATTTCTCGACAAGGATGGAAATATTATCGGCGGCGAGGGTGAGCTTTTTGACGAGGCGGCAATGGTACCCGAAAAACGTACATTTAATAACAGCACCTATTTTGACGAAATTTATCATGCTCGTACAGCATACGAATTCTTAGAGGGCGATAATGTTTATGAATGGACTCATCCGCCCTTGGGCAAGGTTATAATTTCTGCAGGCATAAAGCTGTTCGGAATGAATCCGTTTGGCTGGAGAATTATGGGTACTCTGTTCGGTATATTTATGGTACCTGCCATCTACATTTTTACTAAGAAGCTTTTGGGGAAAACACATCTTGCGCTCTTTGCATCGGTGCTGTTTACCTTTGATTTTATGCACTTTACTCAGACAAGAATTGCTACCATTGACGTATATATCACCTTCTTTATAATACTGATGTATATGTTTATGATAAGCTATTTAATGGAAGATTTCTACGGCGAAATCAAAAAGCTTTTGATTCCGCTCGGACTTTGCGGTCTGTCCTTTGGACTTGGAATAGCATCAAAGTGGACGGGAGCTTATGCAGGTGCAGGACTTGCAATAATCTTCTTTGCTAACCTATTAGGTCATTATAATGAGTATAAAAAAGGTATTCCTGAAGCGGCAATTTTCCCGCAGAGAGTAAAGACACTTATTGTTTTTTGTGTGGGATTGTTTGTGGTAATTCCTATTGCTATATATATGCTTTCATATATTCCGTTCCTTAAAACAGAAGGTGTAGGAATCAAGGGAATTTGGGATAATCAGCTTGCAATGTTTGGCTATCACAGTGCATTAAGGGATGGTCATAATTTCTCATCACCGTGGTATCAGTGGCCGATTATGTACCGTCCGGTTTGGTACTATTCGAGCGAACTCAGCGACACAATGCATGGCGGAATAAGTGCAATGGGAAATCCGCTTGTCTGGTGGGCAGGTATTCCGGCATTCTTATATGTTCTCTATCTTGCCATTGCAAAAAGAGAAAAAGTGGCAGTATTTTTAAGTATTTCATATTTAGCACAGCTTTTGCCATGGGTTTTCGTAAGTCGCATTACTTTTATATACCACTATTTCCCGTGTGTTCCATTTGTTGTTTTGATGCTTGCATATTCAGCAGATAAGCTCTTTGGCGACAGCAAGAAGGCAAAAACGGTAATGGTAGTTTATCTTGTAGGTGCAATATCCCTATTTGCTATGTTCTATCCTGTACTGTCGGGATACCCTGTAAGTATGGATTATGTAAAGACCTTCCTAAAATGGTTCAGCACATGGGTATTTGTAAAAGGAGTATGATAATGATACGAGAAGTAAATTCTGAGATAATTACCGAGACAATTGCAAAAATGTGTATTGAGGCAAACTGCGTTATTGCTCCCGAAATCAAAGCGGCAATTGAAACAGCTAAGCAAACAGAGGAGTCTGAGGTGGGCAAAACGGTGCTTGACAATCTGCTCGAAAATGCAAGGATTGCCAAAGAGAAAATGGTCCCGATTTGTCAGGATACAGGTATGGCGGTGTTCTTTGTCGAGCTTGGCAAGGACGTGCATATCGTGGGCAAAAACTTAACCGATGCAATAAATGACGGCGTGAGAAAGGGATATACCGAAGGCTATCTGAGAAAATCTGTGGTAAAGGACCCTTTGATACGTGAAAACACAAATGACAACACACCTGCTGTAATCTATACCGAACAGACGGACGGTGATAAGATAAAGATTACCTATGCACCAAAGGGCTTTGGAAGCGAGAATAAGTCAGCGCTGAAAATGCTCAACCCTTCTGATGGTGAGCAGGGAGTGATTGATTTTGTAATTGATACGGTTAGAAAGGCAGGCGCAAACCCTTGTCCTCCGATGGTGGTCGGAGTAGGTATCGGCGGCACAATGGATAAGGCGGCATATCTTGCTAAAAAAGCTCTTACGAGGGAAATTACCACAGAAAATGAAACAGAGTACTATGCAGATATGGAAAAGCAGTTGTTTGAGAAGATAAATATGCTTGGCATCGGTCCTCAGGGAATGGGCGGTACAGTAACGGCTCTTGGTGTAAATATCGAGGTATTTCCCACGCATATTGCAGGACTTCCCGTAGCAGTCAATATAAACTGCCACGCAACTCGCCACGCTTCAGTGGTGATATAGTAGGGAACGGCCTATGTGTCGTTCCGCTATATACCGAGATACAATTTTGGGGACGGAATCGCTAACAGGTGCTTCCTTACAAATAAGAATATAAAAATCTTTACAAAAAAAGATAGATGTGCTATCATATAATATAACAAAAGTAAATATCTTCAGGGCAGGGTGCAATTCCCGACCGGCGGTTATAGTCCGCACGCTTAGGCTGATACGGTGAAATTCCGTAACCGACGGTAGAGTCCGGATGAAAGAAGAAAGTGTTTGTTTGTATTTCGCGCGCCCTGATATGTCGGGGCGCATTTTTTGATTTGAAAAGGGAAATAGCCTTCCCCTCAAGGGGAAGGCAGATATTATATTTTTTAAGGAGACCAACTATGATTTGTCAATAGAGAAATGAAAACTTTTCAAATAATTTTGTATAGCTAAAAAAGTGTATAGCAAACAAAGCATTGTTAAAAATGCTTTTTGAAAACTAAATATAGTTAAG
>JAHAZB010000073.1 GCA_018384175.1 Eubacteriales bacterium | reverse complement strand
ACACAGAAGGTCAGGTACGAATCCCTTCCGGATGTGCAATCGCTGCAGTTATATCTAAAGAAGGAAATCGAATGACAGGAGAAAAGATAATCGAAGCTATGAAGCCTATGCATGACCGCAGTAACGGCCTTGGTGGCGGTTTTGCTGCATATGGTATCTATCCTGAATACAAAGAATTTTACGCACTGCACTTTTTCTTTAATGACCGCACTACAAGAAAAGATTGTGAAACGTTCTTAAAGGAAAGATTTGAAATTGTAAAATCCGAAATTCTTCCTACAAGGAAGATTCCTCAGATTACAGACGAGCCTGTTATATGGAGATATTTTGTGGCACCTTTAAAATCTGTACTTCTCTCCATGCAGCTTGACGAAAACGAGTTCGTTGCACGAACTGTAATGAAAATAAATACAGAAATGCCCGGAGCATATGTATTTTCAAGCGGTAAAAATATGGGAACATTCAAGGCGGTAGGTTTTCCGGAAGATGTCGGTGTGTTTTATAAGCTCGATGAATACGAAGGCTATTCGTGGACAGCACACGGTCGTTATCCTACCAATACTCCCGGTTGGTGGGGCGGTGCTCATCCGTTTACACTTCTTGATTATTCAATAGTACATAATGGTGAAATATCATCCTATGATGCTAACCGCCGTTTTATAGAAATGTTTGGATACAAGTGTACACTCCAGACCGATACAGAGGTTATTACATATATAATGGATTATCTGCTCCGCAGACAAGGGCTTTCACTTGGCGAAGCCGCAAGTGTTATTGCTGCACCATTCTGGAGCACTATAGAAAATAAGACAGACTTGGTGGATAAAGAAAAACATATTTATCTGCGCACACTTTTCCCAAGTCTTTTGATTACAGGACCGTTTTCTATTGTGTTTGGTTTTAACGGAGGACTTATGGCTCTTAATGACCGCTTGAAGCTCCGCAGTATGGTAGTCGGTGAAAAAGACGACAAAGTATTTATTGCAAGCGAAGAAGCCGCTATCCGTGTAATGGAACCTGATGCTGAAAACATTTGGGCACCTGCCGGAGGAGAACCTGTTATCATCAAAATGAAGGAAGGGGTTAAGTTATGAGCGTAGAATTTATCTATCCTGAATTTGAAGTTATAAGAAATCAGAATCGGTGTATCGGCTGCCGTGTCTGCGAAAGGCAATGTGCAAATGAAGTACACACATATGATGAAGAAAACAAGCTGCTTCTTAGCGATGAAGCTAAATGTGTAAACTGTCAGCGCTGTGTTTCACTCTGTCCTACAAGAGCATTGAAAATTGTTAAGAGTGACTGTACGCTTCGAGAAAATGCAAACTGGCAGAATGATACCATTAAAGAAATATATAAGCAGGCTTCAAGCGGCGGTGTTCTGCTTTCATCCATGGGTAATCCCAAACCACTTCCGGTATATTGGGATAAAATCTTGATTAACGCATCACAGGTGACAAATCCTCCTATTGATCCGCTACGCGAACCAATGGAAACCCGTGTTTTCCTTGGCAAAAAGCCCGAAAAGATTCAGCGAGATGAAAACGGGAATTTAAAGTGCGAGTTACCTCCTCAGCTTGAGCTTTCAATGCCGGTTATGTTCTCTGCAATGAGCTACGGTTCTATCAGCTATAACGCACATGAATCTTTGGCAAGAGCCGCTACCGAGCTTGGTATTTTATATAACACAGGAGAGGGCGGTTTGCACGAGGATTTCTATTGTTACGGAGAAAATACAATTGTTCAGGTAGCATCCGGTCGTTTCGGTGTTCACAAGGATTACTTAGAGGCAGGTGCAGCCGTTGAAATTAAAATGGGACAAGGTGCAAAGCCGGGTATCGGCGGACATCTGCCGGGAGCAAAAATTGTCGGAGATGTATCAAGGACAAGAATGATTCCTCAAGGCAGTGATGCCATCTCTCCCGCTCCGCATCACGATATCTACTCTATCGAGGATTTAAGGCAACTTGTATTCTCTCTTAAAGAGGCAACAGAATACAAAAAGCCAATTATTGTAAAAGTTGCGGCAGTTCATAATATTGCCGCTATTGCAAGCGGTATTGCACGAAGCGGTGCTGATATTATTGCAATAGATGGTTTTCGTGGCGGTACAGGTGCCGCTCCGACTCGCATCCGCGACAATGTTGGTATCCCTATTGAGCTTGCACTTGCGTCTGTTGACCAAAGGCTTCGTGATGAGGGTATTAGAAATAATGTATCTTTAGTTGTAGGCGGTTCTATCCGCAGTGCCGCAGATGTTGTTAAGGCAATAGCACTGGGAGCAGATGCTTGCTATATTGCTACGGCGGCACTCCTCGCTCTTGGATGTCACCTTTGCCGTACCTGTCAGACCGGCAAGTGTAATTGGGGTATCGCAACACAAAGACCTGAGCTTGTAAAAAGGCTTAACCCTGATATGGGAAGCGAACGCTTAATAAATTTGATGAATGCTTGGAGACACGAGATTAAAGAGCTTATGGGCGGTATGGGTATCAACTCAATTGAATCGCTCCGTGGAAACAGATTGATGCTTCGTGGTGTCGGCCTTACCGATAAAGAACTTTCTATCCTTGGCATTTCTCATGCAGGAGAGTGATAAACAATGAAACGTGTATATGCAAATGAAAAGTGGTGTATAGGCTGCCTTACCTGTATTTTGGTATGTCCTTACGGTGCACTGAAGCAAGGAGAAAAAGGTGCAGTACAAAAGTGTGAGCTTTGTCTTGAAAACTCTTGCGGCTCTCCCGCTTGTGTTGCAGGCTGTATTGAAGGCATCAAAAGCGTTGATAAAGATACAAAAATCACAGTAATATCTGCTGAAAACCATCCTGTTTATTGCAGACCTCTTATTTCATACTATCTTGAAAATAAAACAATACTTGATAAAATGAACTACAGAGATGCAGACTTTAATGAATGAAAATCTTGCAGATTTTCTTACGAGGTGATATAATATGAATATAAATGCAAAAAATGTCGATTTTAAGAACCTAAATGAAGCTTTACGATCAGCAGGAGCTGAGTGTGAAATTTCTTCATGCCTTGGTCAGCGATTTATTGCAGCCGGATTGTCAGACAAAAAGATTACCATAAACGGCATCCCGGGAAATGCACTTGGTGCATATTTAAACGGAGCCACTATTGAAGTTATGGGTAATGCACAAGATGCTGTCGGTGATACAATGAATGACGGTGAAATCATAGTTCACGGAAATATTGGTGATGCCGCAGGCTACGCAATGCGTGGCGGAAAGATATTTGTAAAAGGCAACGCAGGATATCGTGCAGGAATTCATATGAAGGCTTATAAAGAAAAACAGCCCGCACTCGTTATCGGTGGTAAAGCGGGAAGCTTTTTAGGCGAATACCAGGCAGGCGGCACAATAATCGTTCTCGGTCTTACCGATGATGAAAAACCTATTGTTAGCAACTTTCCCGGAACAGGAATGCACGGTGGCAAAATGTTTCTCCGTTCCTCCTGCACCGGAATTAGATTCCCAAGTCAGGTTAACGCACGATGTGCTACCGATGAGGATTTGCAGGAAATCAAAAAGTATATAAAAGAATTCTGCAAATATTTCGGATATGACGAAAGTGAAATTTTGAATTCTGAATTTACGCTTATTACACCTGACAGTAAAAATCCATATAAACAGATGTATGTGGCGAATTAAGAAAGGAATGTTGAGTTATGAAGTATTCAGCACAAGAAGTTATTCAATATGTTAATGAGGAGGATATAAATTTTATTCGCCTTGTCTTTTGCGATGTCTACGGCAGACAAAAAAGTATATCCATAATGCCCAGCGAGCTTTCTCGTGCTTTCGAATATGGAATTTCCTTTGACGCTTCTTCTGTCGGCGGTTTCGGTGATGAAGCACACTCTGATTTGTTCTTACGCCCCGATCCCGAAACACTTGCTCAGGTGCCTTGGAGACCGGAAAACGGTCGTGCTATCCGTATGTTCTGTACCATTACAAAACCAAACGGAGAAATTTGCGAATATGACACGCGAAACATCTTGAAAAAAGCCATCGCAGATGCAAAAAAAGCAGGAATTGAATTTTCTTTCGGTTCAGAACTTGAGTTTTATCTTTTTAAACTTGATGAAAAAGGCAATCCAACCAAGGAGCCATATGACAATGCAAGCTATATGGATATGGTTCCTGAAGACAGATGTGAAAACATTCGCCGTGAAATCTGCCTTGCTATGGAAATGATGGGCATTCATCCCGAAAGTTCTCATCACGAAGAAGGACCGGGACAAAATGAAATTGATTTCCGCTATTCCGATCCGCTGACTGCTGCCGACGATTCCATGGCTTTTCAGATAATGGTTAAAACCATAGCTCGCAGAAACGGACTTTATGCCGACTTTTCCCCAAAGCCTATCCCTGATAAACCGGGAAATGGACTGCATATAAATATGTCAGTTAAAAACGACGAAAGTCACATTTTGCTTCAGCAGATGCTTGCCGGAATTATGGAGCATATTCAGGAGCTTACGGTATTTTTAAACCCGGTGAAGGAGTCTTATTTGAGATTTGGGCAATCCAAAGCACCGAAATATATTTCGTGGTCGGGTGAAAACCGTTCGCAGCTAATCCGTATTCCTGCAGCAAGTGGTGAATACAGACGTGCAGAGCTTCGTTCACCAGATCCGGCAACTAATCCTTACCTGGCATACGCACTGCTAATTTATGCAGGTCTACACGGAATTGAAAACAAACTTGACTTGCCACCTGCTGCCGATATAAACTTCTTTAAAACAGATAAAACAACCGCAAGACAGTACAAGGAGCTTCCCGATACTTTAGAAGAAGCAAAGGCACTGGCACAAAAGAGTGATTTTATAAAAAAGCATCTGCCGGAATCAATTATTAACATCTACTGCGAGTAACATAAAATTTTAGTGAAGGAGGTAATTAAAATGGATTTTAAAGAGCAAGTATACAGCGTACTATTTGTATCTGCTGCTGAAAAATTCAACACCTCCGTTTCAGAATTGTTACCCGATTACAGGTACTATCCAGTGCATTTTGCAGCGAGTATCAGCGCCGCAAAGCGCGCCTTTATAGAACGGGAATTTGATTTTATAATTGTAAACTCTCCCCTTCCCGATGAGGACGGTATACGATTTTCGATTGATGTTTGCAACAGCAAAAAATCTGTTGTTATGATTATGGTAAGAAACGAGCTTTATCATTCTTTTTATGACAAAGTATCTTCTCACGGCGTATATCTTTTGTCAAAGCCAACATCCAAGCCAATCGTCAGCACTGCTCTTGACTGGATGGCTACCACGAGAGAACGATTGAAAAAGCTTGAAAAGAAAACTCTGTCACTTGAAGAAAAAATGCAAGAAATCCGTATAGAAAACAGAGCAAAGTGGATACTTATTACTGAACTGAAAATGACTGAAACGGATGCACACCGCTATATAGAAAAACAGGCTATGGACAGATGTGTTTCAAAAAAAGAAATTGCGGAGGAAATAATAAAAACTTATTCATAAAGGACGAAAATATATGTTTATCTCAGATAATTTATCAATAAATGAAAACAATCACTTAACCATTGGAGCTCACGACACAGTGGAGCTTGCAAAAGAATACGGCACTCCTCTGTATGTGCTTGACGAAGACTTAATGCGAAAAAACTGCCGTGATTACAAAGAAGCAATAGACAAGTATTACAGTGGCAATGGACTTATCTTGTTTGCAAGCAAGGCACTCTGTACTATGTACACGGCAAAGATTGCAGAAAGTGAAGGATTGGGGGCGGATGTTGTTTCCGGCGGTGAGCTTTACACATTATATAAAGCCGGTTTTCCGATGGACAAGGTCTTCTTTCATGGTAATAACAAAACACAAAGCGAAATTGAACTTGCTATACACTGTGGAGTTGGTCATATTGTTGTTGATAATAAATACGAGCTTGACTTATTAAATGATATTGCAAAAGAAAAAGGCATTGTTCAGAAAATTTTATTCAGAATCAAACCGGGCATTGACGCGCACACCCATGACTTTGTAAAGACCGGGCAAATCGACTCAAAATTCGGTGTTGCCTTAGAAAACGGCGAAGCATTTGAAATTCATAAGTATGCAACAACACTTTCTAACATTCAGGTTGATGGTGTTCACTGTCACATAGGTTCTCAAATTTTTGAATTTAACCCTTTTTGTGAGGCTGCAAAAGTTATGATGAATTTTATAGCCGACCTTGAGGACAATCTTTCCTTGAAAATTAAAATATTAAACCTCGGCGGTGGCTTTGGTATCAAATATGATTCCGCCGACGACCCTCTTACTCCTGCAGAATATATCAAAAAGACAACTGAAGCAGTAAAAGAGGTTGCCATGGAAAGAAATATAGACCTGCCCTACTTGGTATTTGAACCAGGACGCAGCATTGTTGCACCTGCCGGAATCACTTTATATACCGTAGGCGGTGTAAAAGAAATTGAAAATGTCAGAACCTATGTCTCTGTAGACGGAGGCATGGGCGATAACCCAAGATATATTCTCTATGGTTCTAAGTATTCCGCAGTTGTTGCAAATAATGCAGGGGCAAAACCAATTGCACCCGTAACCATTGCCGGAAAATGCTGCGAATCGGGAGATTTAATTCAGGAAAATATTATGATGCCTGAAGTTAAAGTTGGCGATACGCTTGCAATCTTAGCAACAGGTGCATATAACTACTCAATGGCAAGCAATTATAACCGCATTCCCCGACCGCCGATTGTTGCAGTTAAGGGTAATGAAAAGAAAGTCATCGTTAAACGAGAAACTTATGATGATATTATTAGAAATGATGTGTTGTAAAAAATGTTCTTGTTATGGAAGACGAGGTTAAAAACAGATACTCAATTAAGCAAAACTATTATAGTAAATGATATAGCGATGTAACTAAAAGGATATTATATATCAAAAAACTCTGCATAAAATTTGCAGAGTTTTTTGTTTATTATCCGCTGTATCCGCTATTAAAAATCAACTTCTGTGTCATAATAACAGCATTTGAGAAGTTTTTCCATTTCTTCAACAGAAATCTTACGGGGATTAGAGCCTGTACAAGCATCAGCAACTGCATTCTTTGCGATTTCGGGAAGTCTTTCAAGGAATATTTCTTCAGGAACAAATCCGTTTTCGCAAGGATAGCTGTCTGCTCCGTAGTTTTTGATGCACTGTGGAATATTAAGAGCATCGTTCATTCCTCGAAGATATGCAATAAGGTTTGCAACTTTTTCATCATCGTCTGCACCGCCGAGTCCCATATAGTCCGCAATTACACCATAACGCTTTTTAGCTGTTTCATCTTTTGCATTAAATGCAATTACTTTAGGAAGATACATAGCATTAGCAGCACCATGAATTATGTGAGCACCCAAATCTTCAAAAATTGCACCTGTTTTGTGAGCCATTGAATGAACAATACCCAGAAGAGCATTAGAGAATGCCATGCCTGCAAGACACTGAGCATTATGCATAGAAGCACGCTTTGTCATATCGCCGTTATAAGAGCCAACGAGAGAAGACTGAATCATCTTAATTGCAAAAATTGCAAGAGGATCAGTAAATTCACAGTTTGCAGTTGAAACATAAGCTTCAATAGCATGTGTCATAGCATCCATACCCGTGTGAGCCGTAAGCTTCTGAGGCATTGTTTCAGCAAGTTCAGGATCTACAATAGCAACATCAGGTGTAATTTCAAAATCTGCAAGAGGATATTTGATACCTTTTTCATAGTCTGTGATTACAGAGAAAGCTGTAACTTCTGTTGCCGTACCTGATGTGGAAGGAATAGCACAGAAACGAGCTTTTTTTCGAAGTTCAGGAATACCGAACACTACACACATTTCCTCAAACGTGATTTCCGGATATTCGTACTTAATCCACATAGCTTTTGCGGCATCAATCGGAGAACCGCCGCCGATGGCAACAATCCAGTCCGGTTGGAATTTTGTCATAGCTTCTGCACCGCGCATAACGGTATCAACAGAAGGATCAGGCTCAATACCTTCAAAAACTTCAACTTCCATCCCTGCTTCTTCAAGGTATGAAGTTACCTTATCAAGAAAACCGAAACGTTTCATAGAACCACCGCCTACGCAAACCATTGCGCGTGTACCTTTGAGTGTTTTAAGTGCCTCAAGCGAACCTTTACCGTGATATAAGTCACGAGGTAATGTAAAACGTGCCATTACAATTTCTCCTTTATTATATTCATTTTTAAGTTTATTAAA
>JAHAZB010000063.1 GCA_018384175.1 Eubacteriales bacterium | reverse complement strand
TTTACTTTTTTCAAAAAAGTTAATATTATCTTTATCTGCTAAATATTAGATATTTATTGCTGCTTTGTAATGAGAGTTATTCCAATGGCATCACAAAGTCAACTGTGCCTTCCGAAAACGGTGCAATTTCATATGGGTCGAAGAATATATGAAGTCCATCTTCTGCAACATACCATTTTGGTTCAGCAAGAGATGCATACAATCCTTCATTGACATCATAATAAAATCTGTCAGGCTCTTTTTTACATTCAGCTTCAATAAACCTATACAACATATTTTGCGCTTCATTTTTAGTAATAGACAGTATATCTGTAATATCTAAAATCTCACCAGTTTCAATATTATAAGTTATCGCCTGATTATAATAATTCCCATGAGCTCCACCATTGTACTGATAGAAACAGAACAGGACAGATATAATATTATAGTCATCATATTTCACATCAAACGAGGCTTCAACAGAATACGGCAACTGTGGAAACTCATATGCCATCTCATCTTTTGCTTCCACAAGAGCTTCGTCTATCGCCATTTTATAGTATTTATCAGCATAATCTTTGCACATTCCATTAAAAACCTGAGCATACTGTTCATCTGCCTCTATTTCAGGATATGCAACACGGTATGTCAAAAGTGGTGTACCATCCTCATAAAATTCAGTCCCCTCTATGTACCTGTCTTTTATTATATGTTCACCGCGAGGTATAGAAATATATACTGTACTATCTTCCCCGCTCCACATAACATCTGCACCTAAAGCCTCACTGACCGCTCTTAATGGTACAAGTGTTCTGTTGTTTTGTGCAAATGGCGCTACATCAAGTTCTTTTTCGTTATAATCTATACTATATTTCGTTTCATTTAGTGTAAAAACAACATTTGTAAATCTTCTTCCGGCATAGATAGTGTTATTGTCTGCGTCCCATGTAACATATGCACCAAGCTCTTCAAAAATTTTTCTCAAAGGCACAAACACACGTTCATTTACAACAACAGGTGGTTGATCATCAAAAGCAATTCGGTTGTCATCAATAACAACCGAAACTTCTGCATATACAGCAGGCATAATCAACATAAGACAGAACACAACTGCAAACACCTTAAATAACTTCATTAACGTCTATCTCCTATCTTAAGATATGCTTCTGAAAACATCTTCATTTTTTATAACGCTAAACCCAGCCTGCTCTTTCCACAAATCCATTGCCACTGTTAACTTATCAAGCATAGCGACACTCTCTATTTGTTCAGAAACAGATGCTTTATCAAGCGGAAGACGTTTAATTATATGAAATCCTAAACTACTCTCTACAAGCCCTACTTCGTTATATGCAAGAGATGCAGTGCATTGTTCAAATTCGGGTACCATTTCACCACTACCAAACAGATATCCGTCAGGATTAGTTTCAAGGCCGGGGTCTTCCGAAAGTTCATTCATCAGCAAATCATAGTCTTCGCCGCCCAGAATTCTCTGATAAACTTCCTCTGCCTTAATCTTCTTCTCTGCTTTCACTTCATCAGATAAAGGCTGTCGTGTAGAGGTGTCTACTGTTGCAAACAGAATATGCTTTGCATTATAATACTCATTAGAGATTTTTTCAAAAGCCGCATCGCGTTCGGCATCTGTAACAGGATTTTCCGCAGCAGCAAGCTTCGCTAATTTTTCGGAATAAATCTGCGACTCACAAAGCATTTCTATAAAGTCGTCATCTACACCAAGCTGTTTTAACGCTATATCATAGTTCTTTTTTCCGCCATATTGGGCAATGAAATTCTGCTGCAGCTTTTCAGCATTAGCTTCTTCTGCGTCATTAAGTTCTACGTCAAGATAATCAGCAATCTCTATATATGCTATATTTTCTGCTGCCAACTCTAACGCGCGCTCTTTAGCCAAATCAATAGCCTTCATTCCCTCAATTTCCTGAGTCTGCCAATCTTCTTCTGTTGCAAGCTCGGTATCACTCATCTGACTTTTGATACTGCTGAGATAAAAATTGAACTCAGATGTTGTAATCCTTTCTCCTCCTGCAGTGGCAACATAATCTGTACCACAAGACGACAGTGTGATTACCGCAGATAGTATAATCAAAAACTTCTTCATAGCCTAATCTCCCGTTAACTGAATTTACAATAATATTATAACCTATTCAACGTCATTCTTCAACGATAAAATCGTCTGTAATACAAATTTAACATTACTAAGCTTGTTTTTAAGCTCCTTTTCAAAATAGGTTATTTGCGGAACATCAGTCGTGCCAAGCCTAACACTCTTTGGAAACTTTGTAATCAATGCTATTGCCGTTTCTGGCATCAAGGAGTCTTTTTCGAATGTAATAACAAATCTACCGCCTTGTTTTTCGCTGATTTCAACAACTCCACACTCAGATGCAACAACCTTTATTTCAGAAATCTTTATCAGATTGAGCACAGCTTTTGGTATATCTCCAAATCTGTCTATTATCTCATCAATAACCTCCGCCGCGTCATCATCGGAGTTTATTGCTGCTATCTGCTTATAGGTATCAATACGTTGATTTTGGTTTCTGATATACTTTTCAGGTATATATGCATCAACAGAAATATCAATCAGTACATCGGTTTCACTTTTAGTTTGTTCTCCTCTTACCTCTTTTACACTTTCTGAAAGCAACCTGCAGTACATATCATATCCAACCGAGTCCATATGACCGTGTTGCTGTGCGCCAAGAATATTCCCTGCTCCTCTGATTTCCAAATCACGCATAGCAATCTTGAATCCTGAGCCAAATTCAATAAACTCCCTTATAGCACTAAGGCGCTTTTGTGCAGTTTCAGAAAGCACCTTATCTCGCTTATACGTCATATAAGCATATGCACTTCTTGTCGAACGACCAACACGTCCACGAAGCTGATAGAGTTGTGAAAGTCCCATTCTGTCTGCATTCTCAATTATTATAGTATTTGCGTTTGGTATATCAAGTCCGGTTTCTATGATTGTTGTACAAACAAGAATGTCAGTATCTCCGTTTACCATATTGTACATAATATCTTCCAGCTCATCCTCTTTCATTCTGCCATGTGCAACCGCAATTCTGGCATCAGGAAGCAGCTTTCTGATATTCTCCGCAACTGTATATATGCCCTGAATTCTGTTATAAAGATAGAAAACCTGACCTCCTCTTGCAAGCTCTTTTCTCATCGCATCTGCAAGAATAATCGTATTATGCTCCATCACATACGTTTCAACAGGATATCTGTTTTCCGGCGGTGTTTCAAGAAGGCTCATATCACGTACAGACAGCATTGCCATATGAAGTGTTCTCGGAATTGGAGTTGCAGTCATAGACAATACATCTATATTCTTTTTAAGCTCTTTTATACGCTCTTTATCTGCAACACCGAATCTCTGTTCCTCGTCTATTATAAGAAGTCCGGCATCTTTGAACTCGACATCCTTTTGTAGAAGTCTGTGAGTGCCTATTATAATATCTATTTCACCTGTCTTTATTTTCTTAAGGATTACCTTCTGTTCCTTATCAGTTCGAAAACGAGAAAGCATTTCTATACTTATCGGAAAGTCTGACATTCTTTTCTTGAATGTTTCATAATGCTGCATAGCAAGTATTGTTGTAGGACAAAGGTATATAACTTGTTTAGAATCTGTTGCAGCCTTAAACGCAGCACGAATTGCAATCTCTGTCTTGCCATAGCCTACATCGCCACACAGAAGTCTGTCCATAGGCTTCTCTTTTTCCATATCGTTCTTTACTTCCTCAATAGAACGCAGTTGGTCCGGTGTTTCACTATACAGAAAAGTATCCTCAAAATCACGTTGCCACGGTGTATCACCAGAAAATGCAAAGCCTTTTGTATGCTCACGTTCTGCATAAAGCTGTACAATCTGTTTTGCCATATCAGCAGTAGCAGTCTTAACACGCTGCTTTGCTTTGTTCCATTCACTTCCACCAAGCTTATTAAGCTTTATATTTTTTTCGCCGCTACCGACATACTTATACAGCATATCCATCTGGTCTACCGGAACATAGAGAGTGTCAGTACCCTGATATTTAATCTGGAAATAATCTTTGGTTACACCGGCAACCTCCATCTTCTTTATACCACAATATTCGCCTATTCCATGAGCACGGTGGACTACATAATCACCGACATTTATATCAGAGTATGCTTTTATTCTTCTTGCTTTGTCAATCTTCTTTTCTCGTTTTGCTTTGTCTGCGTTAAATATATCCTGTTCAGAAACAAGGACAAATGACAGTTCGGGATATTCAAAACCTTTTTTGGCACTGCCTTTAATAACAGTAATTGAACCTTTTTCGAAATCATCAGAAGAGTCCTTATATACCGAATTAAACCCTTTATCGTTTAGTGTCCCCGAAAGATTTTTACCCTTAGATGCACTTGAGGCAAGTATTACAACAGTAGCCCCTTGCTTTTTCCATTCATTAAGGTCATCATACAGATAGTCAATTTTTCCATGCAATGAAACTGTGCTCTTTGTAACAAAATCAACAATCTGGGTATACTTAAAGTCAAGAGAGGTATGAGCAAGAAGATTCATTGAAACTCTGTTTCTATCTGCTATATCCTCACAAAATTCTTTATATGACTTCCATGGCATAGGTGTTTTGGGTAGCATAGCTTTTCCTAAAAGCTCAGAAACCGTCTCTCCTTCTTCCCATTCAAGTGTTTTTGCACGTTCATTAAGGCGTTTCGGCTCAATCATAAATACTATTGTATCATCACTAAGATACTCGCAAATAGACGGTATTTTTTCGTAAAATAATCCAACGTACTTGTCGACTGCCGGAAAAATTTCTCCTTCTGTAAGCCTTTCTCTTTCCTGAAGAATTACTGCCTCAAGTTCAGAAGAAGTTTTTTTACTTTTTATGCCCTTGTCAATAATATCAAGAAGTTTTTTCTTTTCTTCATCATAAAGACAGAGTTCAGATACCGGAACTATTGTACAGCTTTCAATGTTTGCTCTCGAGCGTTGGTCAGCAGAATCAAAAAACCTCAAAGAATCAACTTCATTATCAAAAAATTCTATTCTTACCGGCTCAAAGTTATTCGGTGAAAAAACATCAATGATTCCACCGCGAACTGAAAACTGACCGCACACCTCTGTCATATCCGTTCTTTTATATCCCATCTTCACAAGATTTTCAACAATCGTATCAGTATCATATTCATCTCCGACAGATATTTCAAAAGAAAGTGTTTCGAATTTCTTTGCAGGAAGAGTGTACGAAAGGCATGCTGAAACTGATGCAACCACAATTGCACCAGTTTTAATTCTTTCAAGCGCTGCCAGCCTTGCAAGTTCACGTTCATGGTTTCTCGCATCTATATTGTGAAATACATATTCCTTTTCAGGAAACAGCACAGCTTTATCAGTATATAGCGCAAGCTCACGAACTATTGACTGTGCTTCATTTTCGCTGTACACGACAACAAGCGCACCTCTCTTCTGAGATAGTGCGCCAATCAGTTGAATTTGTGCGGCTTCGGTTATCCCTGCCAAAGATACAGCTCCACTTTCTTTTGATATTTCTTTTTTCAGAGTCTCATATGGTTTGTAACCATCAAGAATATTAAGTAAATTCATAAAATCTCCATTCTGCCGCTAAAGCGTCAGCACAAATAGAAATGAAAGTGCAGACCTGCGGTTATTTTTTTGGTATACTGTAATTGAGGAAAAATATACTACAAAGCACGACGAGGTGAGTTGTAGAGGAGCCTTCCGAAAACAGTATAAAAATCAGTGTTAGAATCATCTTTCAAGCACAAACAAGTGGTGTCGTAGAACCCGTACGTTAAGAATTGTTTTAACGCCTGTTAATTGTGTGATGATTCAGTCAATGTTTTTCCTCCCTACAATTCTTTTAAGGAGGTCTTTATCTTGAAATTTGTTTATCCTGTTTGTTGCGGTGTTGATGTTCACAAATCCTTCTTAATCGCAACTATTATCACTACCAATTAGGATATTCAATCAAATTATTCTCGCAAACGTTTTACCAAAGAGCAAAAGCTTCGTATGAATACTGTCCGTTCCCACTTAACCTACATAGAAAACTCTATCAAGTACCTTGATGATACTATTGACAGTATGATTGCACCTTATGAACCTCTCATTACACTAATGTGTACCACAAGAGCAAATATGAAAAGCTTGTTAAGTGTCGTGGTAAAAAACGAGCTATTATTGCTATTGCGAGAATGATTCTTACAGCTATTTACAGTATACTTTCAATAGGGGAAGTTTGGAATCTCTGCGACCTTTTCAAAATCGATATGCCAGATACACTTAATGCAAAACAAGAAGAAAGGGCGATTAAGCAAGCTGTAAAATTCCTCGAAAAGCGAGGCTACTTGGTAAGTTAGCTGTATTTTTATTTCCACCTTGTAAAAACTCTTTTGCAGGGTTTATTTGTTATGGGGATTTTTCTTTATTTATTGTTTTTAATTCTTTTACGATACTCTCTTGTATTATTATATGTGTTGAAATAATTGTACTATACTTTACGTTATATTTCAATAGCAAGTTATCTTTTCTTATTTCAAAATTCTAGATTAATTTAACAAATTTGTTGTGATACAATTGATGGGTGACAAATAAAAAGGAAAATGAACTCCAAATATGATATAATGTT
>JAHAZB010000059.1 GCA_018384175.1 Eubacteriales bacterium | reverse complement strand
ACTGCGCTATCAGTGGCAGCGCAGCACGGACGGCGGCAGCACATGGACGAATATTGAGGGCGAGACCAGTGGCCAGTACACTCCCGTGGCGGCTGACATGGGTGATACTGTCCGCATCCGCGTGAAGATCACGGCGGAGGGCTATCTCGGCGAGATCGTCGGCGCGGCGGTAAAGGTCAGCAAGGCCGACAACAACGGTTATCCCGCAGTTATTCAGTTGGAAGCCGTGAAGAATGGCGAAGACTACACCGGCTTCAAAATCACGAACTTCGACTCCGACTGCGAGTATGTTTACAGCACGACCTCTACGCAGGATTGGAGAGCAAATCAGATCAGTTCCGATACCGTAACCGGCTTGACGAGCGACACCACCTATTATGTTTTCGCCCGTTTCAAGGAGACCGCTACCCATACGGCAGGCTCTATTGTGAGCAAAAACAGCATCAAGCTGTTTGAAAATGTTCCTTTGCAGTACGTGTTGCTGGAAGGCTACGACAGCGGCAACACGATCTATATCAAAAAGGACGAGAGAGTTACGCTGAAGGTCAGCGCAGACCCCAGCAACGCCAATTCTTGGAGTCAGATCACCTTTAAGGAGAGCGGCACGGCAACAGGTTTCATTACTGTCGACAATGCCGAAATTGCCGCAAGCGGCGAGGATGCCGCATCGTTCCCCGAACATTCCATCACGATCACCGGCGTTTCTACAGGCAGCGCAACGCTGAAAGCCAGCTACCCCAGTAGTATACCAAGCGCCTACGGCACATGGAATGTTGTTGTATACGATGATTCCACTGTGGCCGATGCTTTGAGGCTTGAGAGCGTTTACGCATACGCGGATATTACCCTGAGTGAAAATGACGAGGCGGAGCTTCCCACCGAGCTTCCGAAGCTGCTGCCTGAGAACAGCGGCTATCATCTGGAATGGCGCATTCTCAAGAGAGGAACCACCGGCTTTGCGCATGTGACGGAGAATGATAATATTAAGCTGGAGAACGGCAAGATCAAGCCGAAGGCGGCTCATACCGGATCGGAGAAAACCCAAGTGGAGCTGGTTGCCGTCAAGGATGATGACAACACCACAATCAAATTGCTTGCTAAGACTTCCCCCTTTTATGTCACCGTGACCGAGGCTCCCACTGTTGAACTTACTGGTGTTACCGTTGCCCCGAAGAAGGTAAATCTGGAGCTTAACGCAACCTATCAGCTCTCCGCCGTGAAGGAGCCTGTCAACGCAGCGGGCAGCCTGACTTGGACGAGTGACAAGCCCGCAGTCGCGGAGGTTGATACTACCGGCAAGGTAACTGCCAAGGCACAGGGCACGGCAATTATCACAGCCACCTGCGGCACCAAATCCGCAAGATGCACCGTAACGGTCGGCCATACCCACGATACCGACGGGCAGCCTTGGGTGTACATGGATCCCGGCACGCATATCAAGACCTGCACAGCGAGCGACGATTTCAAGGTGGAAGCCCACGACTTCTCCGCATGGACGAAGGTTGACGACACCACCCATAGCCGTACCTGCTCTAAGTGCAAGAAGACCGGAGAAACCGCAAACTACACCGAAACCGCCAACCACAACTGGCAGTGGGTGGCAGTAACCCCCGCAACCCCCAATGCAGATGGCAAGCAGCATGAGGAGTGCGCAGACTGCCATGCTGTGAAGGCAGGAAGCGAAACTGTGATCCCTGCACTGACCAGCATCAAGGTAGAGAATCTGACCGTTGCCAAGCCCGTCAGGGATGTTGCTGCTACAACAGCTGTCTCCACCGACAGTACATATTATGTGGAGAGCACCGAGTGGAAGGCTGCGGACGGTACCACTCTTGCCATTGGCGATACATTCCGTTCCCGCACGGTCTACACAGTGAATATTACTCTTAAGACCGCCGGCACAGACGTATTTTCCGAAAAGTCCACCTATAACGATATCGAGGGCAAGACGGCTGCGGTCAACCCCGTGCTGACCGGCGATGGCCATGCGGACAGCGTTATTCTGACCTATACCTTTGACTCCACCGGTGGATCCGGCGGCGGTGGCGGCGGAGGCGGCGGCACTTCACGCTACACCGTATCGTTTGAATCGAACGGCGGCAGCAAGGTTTCAAATCAGACCGTTACAAGAAACGGCATTATCAAAGAGCCGACGGCGCCGACAAAAGAAAACTTTGATTTTGACGGTTGGTACTCGGATAAGGAACTCAAAACCAAGTACGATTTTTCCGCAAAGGTAACAAAGAGCTTCACACTCTATGCAAAATGGACGGAAAAGGATAATTCGATAAATCAGATTATCTTAACAATCGGCAAAAAGGACGCACAGGTATTCGGGAAGGCGAAATCAAATGATGTTGCTCCGAAAATCGAAAAAGACCGCACAATGCTTCCGGCAAGGTTTGTTGCCGAAAACTTGGGCGCAAAGGTCGAATGGGACGGCGAAAAACAGCTTGTAACCATTACGGGTAAAAACCTTAAAACCGATGAGAATGTAACGATTCTTATTACCATCGGCTCAGCAACAGTGAAGGCAAACGGTAAGGAAATCAAGCTTGATTCTCCTGCGTTTATCGAAAACGACCGCACCTACACACCTATCCGCTTTATTTCCGAAAACTTGGGCGCAAGCGTCGAATGGGTTGAAAAGGATCAGAAAGTAATTATCACAAAGCCCGAAATCAAAAAGGCTGAAACAAAATAACACTAAATAAAGCTTTCCGAACAGGAAATTGGTGACGGCATAGCAGGCCGCCCGGTATATAGGCAAAACGCCTTTATTGCCGGGCGGCTTTTTTTGTGCCTTTTTATATGATATTACAAAGCAAAGAAAGCGAAAGCGATTACCTCATAAATAAAAAATTGCTCTGCATAGGACAAAATTATGCTTTTTGTCGGATATGCCCTGCGGCACGGAGGACACTTTATGAAGCACAGAGCAAAACGCAAAAAGCATGAGCCTAAAGGACATCACCGCAAATCTTCGGGAAAACATCACAGAAAACCGCCACCGTATCATGGCCGTGCTCCGCCTCTCTCTTTTGTGCAAATTCAACAAAATTTACACAAAAGGGTGAAATTATGAAATTATTTTTTGAAAGTTACAATGGGCTTGTGACATTAGGTGCTACAATGAATTTCGGAAGGAGGTGTAACGGCTGTGACGGGTAAATTGTCTACCTTTGAAAGACGGATAGAAATCCTATTTTTTATAATAAGTTCAAAAAAAGTTACTTTGTCCGAATTATCAAAAAGGTATTCCGTACATAAAAACACGGTATATAACGATATTACCTTTTTAGGTCGTTACGCTCCCATCCGTGCAAAAAGCGGTGTAAACGGCGGAATATTCTTGATGGAGGATTATCACAACAGAGTTTTCCGGTATTTATCCTATGATGAAGAAAGAGTGCTTACTGAAATTATAGACACTCTCGACCAGCCGGAGAAAAACATTGTGAGCAACATCATCAATAAGTTTTCAATGCCCAAAACCGCAATATATCCTCATTCATTATCGTATATGTATATCTTTCAGTTTCTTTCTTTTTTCCTTCCAATCAGGGCAAGTCTTTGCAAGTTCATTATAGAACTTAGCCGAATGGTTTGGCTGTAAAAAGTGCGTAAATTCATGAAGCACCACATATTCAATACACTCTAATGGTGCATACATAAGATTTGTATTGAAAGTCAAAACACCTTTTTCCGAACGGCAGTTACCCCATTGAGATATCATTTTACGAAACTTTATCGTTGGATATTTAATTCCTCTTTTTTCAAAACATGGATATACTTTCTCACATAGGTTTAGTATCAGTTCCTTTACCTCTGTTTCAGAATATATCTGTTTGGATGCCTCGTTTGATTTGTTTTTGTATTTATCCAAAGCACGAATAATAAACTCAGCTTTTGACATCACAAACTCGTCTATCGCCTTTTGAGGCACTCTCCTATTTGCAGAAACATTGATACTACCATCAGGCTTGATTCTCAGGTTTATATTTTTAACCTTCTTATACTGCAAATCATATCGGATTTTGGTGTTGTTTATTTCTATTTCTCTAATCATTTAGTTTTCGCCCAAGCTAATCTTAATACCAGAATCTGATGATGGCGGTGTTATGTAGGGTCTTATAGCCCCTGCAACATTCACAATGGGCATTGACTGCAAATACACCTTTCCGGGGCCTGTAACCTTAGTCAGGAAAACACCTTCGCCGCCGAAAAAAATGTTTTTCACACCTTTAACAGTTTCTATATCCATCGTGCAAGTCTCAGCCATTGCCGCAAGATGTCCTGTATCTACAATTATGCTTTCTCCTGATGCAAGATCATATTCCTTACAATATCCGTCTATTTCAAGGAACACAAGACCGTTTCCGGTTATCTTCTGCATAATGAAGCCCTCGCCGCCGAACAAGCCTTTTCCTAATTTCTTCTGAAAATAGACCGAAAGTTCCAAGCCTTTTTCCATCGCAAGAAAACCTCTTTTTTGAACGATTATCCCGTTGTTTGTGCTTACCTCATACGGAATTATTGTCCCGGGAAAGCTTGAGGCAAATGCAATCATACCACGGCTTCCGACAGCAGTATATTCATTTAAGAATATTGATTCTCCAGAAAACATTCTTCCGATTGCCTTTTTTATTCCGCCGGCGTTGGTTTCCATTTTCATGTTCGGACTCATCCAGCTCATTGAACCTTTTTCGGTACAAAGCGTCTGCCCTGACTCCGGACTGCATATAACTACAGGCAAATTTCCGCCTTCAATTTTGTACTCTAACATAATTTTACACCTCTCACTGATATTTGCAAGATTTATATATGGCTCGTCATATCGCAAACACACATATATTTCAGCCTTATAACTGTTTTCTGCCTTTGGATAAACCGGAATTTAATCCAAATTCAAATTAAACATTTCTCTGCATAGTTTCTTTCCTGAGTCTGTTCTGAAAATTTTCTTATATGCATTCTCTATAGTTTGATTTGATAGTCCTTCCTCATAGAAATTTACCAGAAAATCCGCTTCTATAAGTATTTGATAGTCAATACCGTCTACATCATCATATGTATGATGATGTGCAATAAGATACTGAACTCTCTCAGACACTTGTTCCTCAAAGTGCAGATCAGCCAAAATCCTTTTTGCAATAGCCGGGCCCTCTTTTTCTTGGAGTTTTCCGGTACAATCCCCATATTTTTCTTCACAGTAATGAATGCCTATATCATGCGTCAATGCTGCTGCTTCAAGAATAAACAAAGTATCTGCATCGATATTCTCCATTTCGGCAATCAGCTTTACATAGCTATGAACCTTGCAGAAATGCTGTATTCTTTTTATATCTCCGCCATATAACCTTATCATTTCAAAATGTAATTTATTTATCATGTCAACACTCCTATAATGCAAATTCCGATTTATCTATCTCTTATTCCTTTGATAAAATTCTTTCAGATTAGCTTTTTTAATATACCAATACATCCCTCGTTTACATCGTTCAATGTTGTGTCAAAATCTCCTGTATACCAAGGATCGGCTACATCCCCGGGATGGCTTGTAAAATCCATCAAAAGTGAAACCTTGTTATCAGGATCATTTCCTACAAATCTTGTCATATTCCTAAGATTTAAGCGATCCATTGCTATTATATAATCGTAATACGCATAGTCTTCCTTTGTCATTTGTCTTGCTGTTTTGCCTTCACAGGAAATGCCATGCTCCTTAAGCTTTCTTTTTGCCGGAGGATATACGGAATTTCCAATTTCCTCTGTACTGGTTGCAGCAGAAGCAATTTCGAATTGATCTGCCATGCCCTTTTTATTTACCAAATCTTTCATAACAAACTCTGCCATCGGACTTCTGCAGATATTTCCATGGCAGACGAACAAAATTTTTATCATATATCTAAAACCTCCCTTAAAGCCTTAATTTATGGGCTTTTTCGATGTTTTAAAATTTTTAAGTGGCACACAACTTATAAATATTTTTCTATGTTTTAACACGAATTGCCACTTATCTTTATGGTCAATCTCTGTAATTTCTTCTGTAAATTGACCTTATTTTTGCGAATTTACAGGACGGCTTTTTCAACGGCTTTTACATCATTCTTTACACACTCTAAATCAACTGTTGTATAAGTATTAAGAGTAACCCCTATATCAGAATGCCCCATCAAATACTGTAAATGTTTTGGATTCATACCTGCGGAGGCATTATGTGAGCAATATGTGTGTCTGCATATATGGGGAGTTACCTTTGGCATTTGAACTCTGTAAATCTTATTGTATTTTTCTACAATATGCTGAAAATACTTCTCCCAATGCATAGCAACCATTGGCTTATTATTCTTATCAAAATACAGAAAACCAATCTTGCCGTCTACCATCGGCTCTGTTTTTAATTTTTTGCGGTTTTCAATAATGCGTTTAAAGCATTCACACACCTCATCTTGCAATGGCAACACTCGTTTACCTGCATCAGTTTTGGTTGTTTCGATTATATACTTCATTTGACTTGTCCGTACTAATTGATGATCTATCGTTAAAGTCTTTGCTTTCAAGTCAACATCATTCAATGTAATTCCACAAAATTCAGATATACGTACTCCGGTAAAAAACAGTATATAAATGCCATCATAGTATTTACTGAAGTGTTTATCGTTCTTTACAAAATCCAAAAACTTTCTTTTTTGCTCATGCGTTATAGCTTCTCTCGTAACACTGTCATTGACAATAACAGATACTAACTGAAACTCAAAAGGATTTTTCCTTATCAAATCATCATCAACTGCTACTTGAAAAGCAGGTCTTAATACACCTCGTATAGTATGTATAGAACTGTAACTTCTGCCGTCTTCATTCTGCAATTTAATTAACCACTCTTTAGCATCTGATAACTTTACCTTGTCAATTCTCTTGCTGCCGAAATCATCTTTTTCAAGAATGTTAATTACAGTTTTATATCCTGTCCTTGTAGATTCTTTTACGCCTGTCTTTTGAAGTGTATATTTTTTTACCAACTCAGTTACGGTAAGTTGACCACCGTATGGGACGATGCCGTCATCTATATTTCTCTGTATTTCTCGCTCCTTTTCTCTAAGCGACAAACATTTGCGTTTTCCTTTAGGTAAAGGGTCTGTTGCTTCTAACTTCCAACTATAAACACATTTCGGCTTTCCGTCTAATCCTACATAGTCATATTGATATAAGCCGTCTTTGCGTTGACATTCACCATTACGAAGTATGCGTCCTTTACTGTCACGCCTTTTTTCGCTCATTATTGTTTGCTCCTTTCATAAAAGAAGCCATAGTGCAATATTTATTATACCACAACTATGGCTAAAATTCTACTGTTTATAAAAAATTATCTCAATCTTGCTTAAATTTCTATTAAATTGCCGTAGATTGGTCTAAAAAGCTTTCAAATTTTTTACGATTAATCATAGTTCTACTACCATTCTGTACAACAAACTTATAGTCAGAATCCATGTAATCATTTGCTATTCGGTGCATTTTATTTTCTCCGATATTGAAGTAATCGGAGGCCTCTTTTACAGTGAGTAAGAAACGTTCCCAAACAGGAACTTGTGTTGTAGCTGTATCGTTTGTCAAATAATTCATTTCTCCTTTTCGTTATATATTAAAAGAGGCACAACCCGTTAAGGTAGCACCTCTTTTCTTAAATTTCACATAAATCTTTGTATTCTTGTAGCAAATCATTGTTATTTTCTTCTACAATAAATCTACTTGCCCTATTACTTAAACGTGGACAGTTCATAATTACGCTTGTCATACCGGCACTCCCGCTTTTAGATAAAAATCGTCTTATAGCTGTATGCCGAAAGTCCAAATGTCTTAAATTAGGTACATTTATTATTTCGCCTAATCGGGCACACCATTCTGCAATTGTGCCTTTCGATAAGGGTGTTTTTTTGTTACAGTTAGCATCCAAGTGACTTCTGAATACATACCCGCAGTCATCTAATTCTTTTTTGATTCTTAAATTACGTAATGCTTGTAATAGACTTACTACATACTCGCTAAAATAGAACTTTTTATCACCTAATTGTGCTATCCTTTTAGTAAAGTTAACGTGTTCCCATCTCAAATTTTGTATAGTATTTATATCAGCCCCGGAAGAAAGAGAAAACATGGCATAAGCCTTCAAGTGTAATGGAGCTTCAATCTTAATATTTTCGCTTTGCTCATCGGTGATAAAATTTGTTGATAGTTGATTACGCTTTCGGTATGCCCGTCTTGACAATTCCTTTACTTTCAAAAATGGATTTTTTTTTAATAATCCATTTATTATTAAATAGTCATATAGACAAGATAGTTTACACATTGTAGCATATACTTCAACGGTAGACACTCTGTTTGCTAAATAATACATAAATTCCATTGCTGTATTTTCGCTTACTTGTAAGATTTTCATA
>JAHAZB010000058.1 GCA_018384175.1 Eubacteriales bacterium | reverse complement strand
ACAAGATACAGTCTGAGAAACCTTCCCGATGAATAATAATTCATAAGTTCTTTGTAATTTTTGTGAGAACTAAACGACGCAAGCTCTGTAACCTCCGCACGTTTTCTGTATCTCGTGCCGCCTATTGAAACCTCCGCATTTGGCTTGCACTTGCAGACATAATCTGCCGTGGTCTTTTCGCCCGTATAACCAACAAACACAATAGCACTATCCTTGTTTGGCAAATATTTTTGTAGCCACGCAACACTTCTTCCGTTACAGCACATTCCGCTTGTTGTCAGCACAATCGCATTGCAAGGAGCATCTTGCCAATACCTTGACGTATTATAGTCAGTGTTCCAGATAATGTTTTTATCCTTCCAAATGCGTTTCCATCGAGTACGATTAGCCTTGTCAAAATCTTCTGACAGCCTGTTATACTCCTTGCTGATTTCAATTCCGAGTGGTGCATCGACAATTATTGTCGGGAGATGTGTATGATACCGAAGCATTTCCAACTCATTAAGCACGGTCTGTAATCTGTCCAGACTAAATACGGGAATGATTACTTTTGCGCCGGGAGTCTTATTACATCGGTTCACTATTTGCTCAAGAATATTCTGTGTTATAGCAATAGGTAAATTATTTCCTCTGCCTAATTGTGAATATGTACTTTCGCCAATGAGAACGTCAACAAACGGAAGCTCCTCACACTTCTCGCAAAACTGTCGAGCGTGAACACTGCCAATATCTCCGGTATATCCGATACGCTTGATTAAGTTGCCACACTGAAACTGTAACAAAATCTGTGCACTTGCTAAAATATGACCGGCGTGATAGAACCTGAAATGAATATCCTCAGTCAGTTCATACATCTCGCCAAAGTTGAACTCTTCAATGTAATCAAGACATAAGTCAACATCGTCATCCAAATACAAAGGTGAAACATTCTTCATTCGGAAGTTACGTTCCAATCTCTCCGCATCACTCTTGAAAATTTTTGCACAATCCTTCAACATAAGACCAATCAGATTTTTATTACCTTTTGGCACAATAATCTTTGCACGGCATCCCTCAGCAAATAAGCGGGGGAGTGCACCACAATGATCTGTGTGTGCGTGCGAAATAAATATGTAGTCAATCTCTTGTGGCTTCAACCCCTTTATGGGATTATGATTTATTCTGTAATCACGACATAGATTGTTACTTTGATATAATCCGCAATCCATTAATATCTGAATACCTCTGAATGTAATTAGATACATTGATTGCGTAACGTCAGATGCAGAGCCGCCAATAAAATCAACGGTTACATCGCAATTGGGTTTTGACATACAATCAATCCTTTGCGTTTACTTTTATTTCAGACCTCTTACTTATCTCGTCAAGCTTTGCTAGAGCAGAGTCAACACTTTCTCCGCCAAAAGATTTGTCAAGCTTGTCGGCAAACTCAGCCACATATCCGCCAAGTTCCTCCACTTCACTTGTAAGCTGGGCAACCTGCTGTACAAGTGAGTCAATTAATTCTTCTCTGCAAACCGCCATAAGATTTAACTTATGTTCAATCCGCTTATCAATAGCCAACTCAATCCAGCTATAATAATTTCCAACCACTCTATCAATGTTAGAGTTATTGAATACAAATTTCACAATGTCATATGTCTTATCAAAATCTTTGGGCAAAGAAATATTTGTAAGCGTTGTTACGATATAATACTTTATCAGAAAATTTTTAAATTCAGGTGCATATGTCTCAATACCGCCAAGCCCATTTTCATCTCTGTCCATAATAGGAAAACAGTCAGAAACAACATTGTTTACGATTTCTGAAATGTCAGCCATAGTAGGCAGGCGCATCTCAAAAGTGTAGTCGTCGATATATTCAGCACCGTTAAAAAACTTACCTTCAAATGTTCTAGGTTCCGTTCCGACCAGTTCAATTACCTTATCCATATTGTTTATAGAAAACTTTCCAGCCATATTATTCAATCCTTTCTATTATGTGAGCAATAGACCATTCCGCAATGCCAATGCTGTCAGCTTCATCATCGGTTACGTCAAGTCCATACTTGTCCAGAACAAATTTCTGAGTATTCTTCTTTTGCTCTTCACGTTTCTTTCCTGTGATGCCAATGAAACTTTTCCAAGCCGTTGATTCAATCACCGTAAACGGAATATCGTGCGTAAACAAATAAGCCATAATTATCCCTTGCAACTGCGCAAGCTGACGGTATGTAGAATAGTTGTGCTGAAATTGTATCTGTTCAAATACCACATAATCAGGCTTTACCTTTGAAATCAGTTCTGAAATTTTTTCATTCATTAATCGCATTCTCTCATATGCCTTTTCATTTTCGTTAACCACAAGAACACCGCTCTTATAATACTTGCCATTCTTGACAATACAAAATCCGGTTTTCTTTGTGCTTTGGTCTAACGAAAGAAGTATCTTTATGTTGTCCATATCTCTTTATCCTTTGTGTGAAATAAAAAGGGAGTGCTGCGAAAGCAACCTCCCTTACATACCTTTGTAATCCCGGCAGATGTTTCGCACCCTTTCCGAGATAATATATTTTTGTTGTTCAGGGCAAAATCGCTGTCCTATACAAACGCAGTCTTTCTTTTTACAATAAATATATTTCTTATCGTTGTCATCAACTACGCCTGACTTCGATGCCTGATGTTCGCATATGTAAACCATATTATTTCACCGAACGACATTTGAAATCCTTGGTACCTATCTTACCACATACCCGAATTTCAATTTCATCTCCGACCTTAACCTTTTCTTTTGTTTTAACCTGAATACCATATCCGTTATAGTTAATACCGACAACACCATCAGCAAGTGTCTGAATAACTTTGCATTTTACCACATCAGACTTTACTACGACAGCATTATCGTCAATAACGCCAACAAGAACTTCAGGTATCTTCTGTTTTATTTTGTCCATATGTTACCTCGATAAAAGGAGCCGCCCGAAGGCAGCCCCGAATTAATTAAACAACTACCACCTTGACGGTAGAAGTCAGAGAGTTATTGTACTTAACTGTGATATTCGCTTCACCCTGAGCAACAGCTGTAATTACGCCGGTAGCAACAGTTGCAACATTATCCTTATCGGATGTAAAGGTAAGCTTACTGTCAGAGTTTTCAAGAAGTACACGATCATACAGAGCAGACTTCTTGCCATATACTGCAAGAGTTTCTGTCTCGCTGCCATCAGCCTTCAGTTCTACAACAGAAGGAGTAGCAATAATTGTAGAGTAAGATGTAAGCAGAGCTTCATCTTCCATATACTCCTGATAGTAACCGTAAGAATCGCCGCTTCCACAGTCGCCGGAATCAGTAGCCAGAGGATTACCCTTAAGTTCATATGTAGCATCAGCAGAATAAGTATGAGTAAAGTTACCATCAAACTGGAAGATGGGGAACACGTACTCAGACTT
>JAHAZB010000047.1 GCA_018384175.1 Eubacteriales bacterium | reverse complement strand
TCGCTGTAAATGTTATAAACTTCCCACCCCTGTTGCATAGCATACTGCAAAAGCATTGATTTTTGATTCTGAATACTATTAGAATCGTCAGTTTTGTTCAGTTTGTCCTTGTCTTCTTCAGATAAGCGGCAATAAATTGCTACTTTTGCCATTGGCTTCTCTCCTTTAGGACAGAACAAACCGCTGCATATATATTATACCATAAAATGCTCTTCATGTCTACCTTTTTGCAGCCTTGGCTTTCTCCTGCCTGTTAATCAGTTCAACCCACTTTTCGGAGAACTGAGTTTTGTCAGGACAGTCGCCACTTTTGAATTTGTTCTTAAGATAATCTTGTTGAGTTTTCTTTTTGTCCATAACTGTCAGCCTCCTTTAAATGGGTTACTCTATTACAGTAATATGAACAGGGACAGGATGTTTATTACAGTTCGAATTCTTTAATGCCGCTCAAATTCTCCCCAGTATTATTCACAAACGGAAATCTGCTTCCTACTAATATATCAATATCTTTTTCGTGAATTTTATTGGCAAGAGGTCCAACGCTTATCCTTCCGCCAAAAGCAAAACTATTTGTAAGAATCATCTGAACCTCGCCTTTGTCAATCTTCTCGCAAAGTTGCGTAACCAGTTGCTTACAATCCACTGATTTTTCCTCAATATAAATATCAGTGATTCTTACATCGGGAATCTTTTCCGCGTGTGTTCTAATTTCTCTTTCTTCTTCTGCAAGAGAATTTACATTTTTGTTTACTAAATAAATAACTGCGTTTTTCATAATTTCTAAAATCTCCTTTTCAATTTGTTGTGTGCATTTGGTGCACAAAGTTTTCTGGTTTTGAATTTACTCATCTTTTTCTACACATCGACTTCCTCCTTTCAGATTTTGAGTATAAAAAAAGAAGCTGACCGTCAAAACGATAAGCTTCTCAAAAAGCAACATTAAATTTTTCTCTTCTTTTATATAATAAAAAAGAAGCCTGATCACCATCGTGATAAGCTTCCGTAAGCGCTGCATACAATTATTTTTCATATTAGCATTATAACATGTTCATAATATACTTAAAACCCCTGAACAGTTTCTTTTTAGTATGTTTTCATTGAAATTGTGTCATCGTTCCAATGTACTTTTAGTATACATTTTCACGATACCATTATATCACATTAATAATTTCACTTCAATACCAGATCAATTCCAATTTAATACCAATTTAGTTCCAAATCAGTTTCATCATAATTCCAAATTAATTTCATTGCAAAAATACAAATTTTCATACTAGCATTATAACACATTAAAAATTTCGTTTCAATCCCTTATAAATTTCTTTTTGTCCCTTATAAATTTCACATAAATTTCGTTTTATGCCTTTTTTATTCCCTTTTTGTTTCGAAACTGTTTCCCAAATCCTTTATTTTTTAAAGTTCATAAACCATAGGAATCCTGTTGTAGCAAGGCATTGAAGGTTGTTTGCAATCCTTCACACTAACATTATAACACATAGAAAATATACTTTCAATGGCAATTCTTCTGGAATTTTTCTGGAATCTTAGTGTCATTTTAGTGTCATTTTAGTGTCATTTTCACTAACTATTTGTGTCAAAACCACTGGAGCTTTTCAGAAAAACTTAATTTTTCACATTACAATTATAACATGAATAAATTCACCTTTCAATCCCTGAACCCTTACTTTTTCATTACCGAACACGCACCCAAGTGTTACCCAATCGTTACCGAACACTCACCCACTAGATTGCATACCAATTTGACACATCTTCCCTTATCTCATATCCACCAATTCCAACAACTCTTCAATATTACAGTTTAAAACTCTTGCAAGTCTGGCGAGACATTCCACTTGCGCTTTATTAATATTTTTCTGTCTTTGTTCGTAGTGCTGAATCATGCGAACAGGAATATCTGCTTGTTCCGCAAGCTCTTTTTGACTAATGCCTGCTCTTTTTCTGTATATTTTAAGATTAGTTTCCGGTTTTGCGTTAATATAAAGTTCATTCATTTTATCTACGAAATGTCTTATGTCCATTTCATGATACGGTGAATACAATGCCTTTATTTCGTTAATAGGCATATACTCAACGATCTTTGAAAAAGAAATTGCCGTTTTCCATTGATAATACGCAAGTGCCCATCCTGTCCAGTATTCTTCGCTACGATTTACAGTATATCGAGGTTTTATATTCCTTACGTTTTCTCCCGTTTTCTCCATAACTTCATAGGCAAGTTCAACGCCTGATTTTCCGGCAATAGTTGCCGAATCACCATATCCAAAATTGTATGCCACTCCCGATACAATAAATCTATCAAAAAATTCCTTGAGGTCAACTTTTAAATCATACACAGCAAAGTCAAACATTCTACCAAGTGTTGTTTGAGCTTTTTCAAGATAACTTTTATCGTAAGCGTTCATTATCAACTTTCATCCTCTCTTTCAAAATGCTTATTCTGATGCATTTGTGCATAGATTTATTATGCTTTTTCCTTTTCTGACTGCATAATCATATGCAACTGCAGTTCCGCTTTTAGGTTGATAATCGAACAAATCCCGTCTGCTATTCTTTCGTCTGGGAGGCATATAGTTTTCATCATAGTAAATGACACAGTAACTGCTGTTGTCAATCATCTCGTAATTACGCTCAACATACACCGCCTTCCTAGCATTAATCATCCGTTCCGGATAATAAGTATGGTCATATCTTTTCAAAAGATACGATGTGTAATCTTCATCAATATTAGGAAACTCTGCCCTCACATAGATTCGTCTGATGTGTGGGTATTTCTTTTTTAGCTCTGTAACAACATGCAAACATAATTTATCAAACTGACTCTTGCTGCCAAATAAAAATGTATCAACCTTTTTCTCTACAATTAAATCATCAACAACTTTTTCCAGACGATTTACCAATTCATCTGTAACTTCTATCATCCTGTGTCCAAAGAAACAACAGGTATGTTCTTTTTCTCCCACAATTATCACTCCATATAATCACTGACCAATATCGCGGACAATATTTTCTCTGATTATATCATACAATATAAATAGTTGCAACCAATACTGGTCAACTATGAATTATGGGGTGTAATTTATGGAACAGAAAATAAGACGTGATCGTAATATGGGAGATAATTTGAGAAAGCTCAGACTTGACCACGATATATCTCAAGAAAAGCTCTGCGCTGAACTTCAGCGTCGTGGTTGTGATATTGGTCGAAGTACTTATGCAAAATATGAAGCAGGCGAACTCAATATCCGAGCAAGCGTAATTATTGAGTTGAAGAAAATCTACAATTGCTCATATGATGACTTTTTTGAAGGACTTGATGTTAATATCTAATAGAACACGGAGCCACCATTCGGTGGCTCCGTTCTTTGAATATTTGTGAAATATACAAACTAAAACCCCTGCTGAAGTTTATCCAACAGGGGCATAGTGTTATCTTTTATAATATGTTGTAGACTCGCACTTTGGACAAGGTGGTAAAGTATCTGAATTATTATCCAAACGTACTACCTGGCCACAAACAAGACAAACATATTCGCCTTTACCGGGTTTTTCTCCAGTTTTGTACATAAGACGACCTCCTTTCAATGATTTTTCTTCCGCTTAATTAGGGGTGGATCTTCGATGTCCACCAACCTTTGTTCCGTCACTCTTCTTATAGGGCTTTACAACAACAATTTTCTTTTGTTGTACACCACGAGTGCTCGTTTTAGTTTTGGCCATAATATGGTCCTTCCTTTCCGACGGAGGATAAAATCATTGACAAATCAATCATTTTATGATAACATAACATTTGGTACGATATGTTCGGGTTCAACCGTCATATTCCCGTATATAAAAGGTAGCTTGAGGGAGCTGCCTTTTATTGTTTATTCTTCATCATCAACGGTTAATTTGGTCGCTTTTTTCAAATCAAATAACAACGCATCTTCATTGCTGAAATATTCGCCCATAACTTTATAACCATCTTTTTCTAAATCCCAGTTCATCATTTGTGCAAGCGAATAAACAAAATCTTTATAATTCCATCTAACATTCAGAAATTTCTTTTCACCCTTCACAAAAGGTGTTGCGTTTTCATCGTTTTCGTCAGCAACCTGTATGGCAATTTGTTTTTCAGCCTCATTAATCATTAGTTTGACCATGGCAGGTTTTCCAAGCTTTATTACAGATGCTTTATTAAAAGTCACTCCGTTTTTTGTGATTGAAAGATTTGGATAACCTACAGCAAGATTTATAGTTTTGAAACCCTCAAACATCGCTCTTCACTCCTTCCATTTACAATATTACCACAAACTATATATATTGTCAATAGTTTTTTATTTTTCTTGCGTTTTTTCGTTTGTTTTTTTGCGTTTGCTCGTCTTTGTTCGCAACCTATCTTTGTTTTCTGCGCGTCTTTACAAGTATATAAGCGCTATTTTACAAGAGAAATTTTTAAAAAAATTAATCTGATATAATATAAATTATTTACTTCATCAAACTATTTCTAAAGATCAAATCTTCGCCATATAAAATATTAAATTCACAAAACACGTAACAATAAATGACAAAGAAAAAGATAAGATGATTATGTTGATCATACAAACATTAGAAGCAAAAAGCAAACTAAAAACAACATTGTACAACAAAACAGGGTTCATAATTGCCCCTGTTTTGTTGTTGAGATACTTATTAAATTAACATTAAATGAATAAAATTGAAACAATCTATTACAATACATCACCACTATGTTTGGATATAAAGTTGAATCATTTTCTATTTTAACCTCATCCCATCACCAAAAGCCTTACCGACTACATCACCAATCTTACGATAGGTATGATGCACCGGGTCATATGTAATAGGACTGAATTTATTCAAATCAATTTTACCGTTTTCATCAAGAATTCTTTCGTCTGCGCAGACATTTGCGATTTCGCCAACAAGTCTGCATGTTTCTTCGTCATAGCTGATGAGCTTACATTCAAGTGCCATAGGTAGTTCGTCGAAAAGCGGAGCATTTACAAACTCACTCTTTGTAACATGCCATCCTGCTTTTTCGATTTTATCGGGCTCCTTATTACCGGAAACAATACCTACATAATCACAAGCAACAACATTATCTGCATCTGCGATACTTACAGTAAACGCACCCGTCTTGACAACATTCTTTGCAGTCTTGTGTCCGTCATCAATGCAAATGGAAATCTGCGTTTCCTCGCTGATGCCACCCCAGGCAGCATTCATCGCATTAGGCTTTCCATTTTCGTCATATGTACCGATAATAAGCACCGGCATTGGATATAAAATAGCTTTCGCTCCAAAATTCTTTCTCATAATTATTACACACCTTTTTTCAGTTAATATTATTTCGAACTATTCGATTTTTTCGAACAGTTCAATTTTCAGTTTTTCACTCCATTCACTTTCCTTGAATCCAACTAAAACAAAATCTTTGCCTATAGCAAGCGGACGTTTTACAAGCATTCCGTCTGTCGCAAGAAGCTTTAACTGCTCTTCTTCAGACATAGTAGGAAGCTTGTCTTTCAATTCCATTGACTTATACAAAAGTCCGGATGTGTTAAAGAATTTTTTTAGCGGTAACCCGCTCATTTTGTACCAGGCAGACAACTCCTCAAGACTTGGATTATCTCCTTTTATATCACGAAGTTCATAATCAATTTTGTTGTCATCAAGCCACTTTTTCGCTTTCTGACAAGTTGTGCATTTAGGGTAACAAATAAATTTAATCATGGTAACTCTCCTTTTATTTTTCTATTTCATATGGCCAGTCGATAATGCCACCAAACTCTTTTACATTGGTGTAGCCGAGTTTTGCAAGACTTTCGGCGGCGATTTTACTGCGTCTGCCTGACCTGCAATATACTAAAATCAGCTTGTCCTTATCAGGCAGCATTTCCTCTGCCTTATTTTCAATTTCAGTATATGGAATCAGGATTGCACCTGGGATATGTCCCTCGTCAAACTCGTCCTGTTCTCTTGTATCTAAAATGATATGTTCCTCGCCTGAGTTCATTATCTTTTTGGCTTCCTCTGCCGTAATTTGTTCGTACATTGTTTTTTCTCCTTTTTCTGATACTATTATAGATGTCGGTCCGTCTGCACTGCTGATAATTCCGATACTGCTATCATTTCCGCAGGCGGTGAGCAGTATGCAAAGTAAAATTGATATAATACATAGAACTTTCTTCATCACATTAACCCTCAATCTTATCCATTACTTGTCTGAATACTTCGCCGATATTTTCCCTGATAATCAAGTCGGCACTACCATCGTATTCCGTTTCAGACTTATTTATCATAACGATATATTTGCCTCTGAAATATCTCACAAAAGAAGCGGCAGGATACACCGCAAGAGAAGTTCCGCCAACAATCAGAATATCGGCGTTTTCGATATAGTGTACCGCCGATTCTGCAACACCGTCATATAGATTTTCGCCATAGAGAACAACCTTTGGTTTCATAATGCCGCCGCATTCGCACCTTGGAACATTCTTGTCTTTGATTTCTGACAGAACCTTGCCTGTGTCACCTTTTTTACCACAGGATGCACAATAAAATTCCTCTGCCGTTCCGTGGAGTTCGATAACGTTTTTACTGCCAGCTCTTTGGTGCAGACCGTCTATATTTTGCGTTATCACTGCTTTGAGCTTACCCATGATTTCAAGCTTTGCCAGCGCTTTGTGAGCGTTGTTCGGCTCAACTTCAATGATAAAATATTTTCTATAAAAATCATAAAAAGTTTCAGTATTCTGAAAAAAGAAGTCATGGCTTAATATTTCTTCGGGTGGCACGCCGTATTCTTTTACGGTGTTATACAGTCCGTCTTGGCTGCGATAGTCCTTCACACCGCTTTCTGTAGAAACGCCTGCACCACCAAAGAAAACAATGCTGTTACACTCCTTTAGCATTTCTGCTATCTTTTCTATCATCACTTTTCCCTCGCTTTTTTGGTTTGGTCAGCTCAAAACTGTCGTCAATCATATTCTTGATTTCATCTGTAGGAATACTACCGTCAAGGATAATAGAATTCCAATGCCATTTGTTCATATGGTACGCCGGAACAACCGACTCATAGGCAGACCGCCACATATATGTAAGATTCGGGTCGCATTTTACATTGACCCAGATATTGCCCATATGCTCGTAGATAGCCGCAAACATCTTTTTGTTGCCCTTATGCCGCATTACTGTCCAGTTGAAATCGTGAAAAGGATAATCTTCGTATGTGTCATCAAGCGACAGGCAAAAATCAATCACTTCTTGTCTTGTTCTCATGTTATCCCTCCTGACTAAATTTATATACTATATTTCTTCAAATCTATCCTGCCGTCTGATTCAAAAACAACGCCTTCCAATTCGAGCAACTGTCTTTGAACACCCTCACCGCCAAATGCAAACGACGGTGCAACCCTGCCCTCGCGATTCACAACTCTGTGGCAAGGAATTATCCCCGGCTCAGGGTTTACATGCAAGGCATACCCCACAACCCTTGCCCAACGGGGATTTCCTGCAAGCAGTGCCACCTGACCGTAGGTTGCAACTTTGCCTTTGGGGATGCTTTTAACAACTTCATATATCTTTTCAAATGTGTTCATAAACTCACCTTTAAATTTTAAAAGCACTCTTTCAGAACATTCAAAATATCTTCGTGTGTCATATATTTATATCCGCCACCCTCGTATGAAGTTTCAGCGATTTTAGGAAGCATATCTTCTGTTGCGCCAAGCTCACGGAGAGTAAGTGGAATACCAAGCTCTTTTGCAAAGTTTTCAAGTGAGGCAATGCCTTCAAGTGCAATTTCGTCTTTGGTTTTGCCATCTGTATTTACATTCCACACATTTTCGGCAAAACGAACAAATTTATCAATTCCGTCTTTATAGATATATCTGTAATACGGCATTGAAATAACAGCAAGTCCAAGACCGTGAGGGCAGTCGGTGTATGCACCAAGCTGATGTTCAATATTATGAACTTCCCAGTCCTGGGTTTTTGAAAGTCCGGTAATCGTATTAAGTCCAAGGGTTGCACACCACATAATATTACTGCGTGCCTCGTAATCCTCGGGGTTCTTGGCAGCCTTTCTGCTACTATTGATAATTGATTTCATTACCGCCTCAATCACATAGTCAGTAGTGTTATCGTCATCGCCTGAAAAATACTGTTCCATAAGATGGCTCATAACATCAAACACACCGCTTACCATTTGTTTCTGCGGTACAGTATAAGTAAACTCAGGATTTAAAATTGCGAATTTAGGATACACCTCAGGTCCATATACTCTGCCTGTTTTTATAGTTACTTCTTCGTTGGTGATAACCGAGCCGCCATTCATTTCGGATGCTGTGCCTGTCATTGTTAAAATTGTGCCGACAGGAACAATTTCGTTGTCAACTTCTTCAAAATCAATCCAATACCTCTGCCAAGGATCGCCTTTTGCATAAGCGGAAACAGAGATTGCCTTTGCACAGTCTATTACAGAGCCACCGCCAACCGCCAAAATTAAATCAATCTTGTTTTCACGAACAAGTCTCGCACCCTCAAGCACCTGACTATATGCAGGATTAGGTTTAATTCCCGAAAGCTCTGTTATATTTTTACCGCAAGCATTTAATGTCTTAACAACCTCGTCATAAAGGCCGATTTTCTTGATTGAGTTTTTGCCGTATAAAAGCAGAATATTTTTTCCATAGTTTGCAAGTTCTGCAGAGAGATTCTGCATCGAGTCCTTGCCAAAATAAATTTTTGTAGGGTTATAATAGGTAAAATCGTGTAACATTTTTATGCCTCCATTTTTACATTAATCTATATGATGCAATATACTCAGCATCTGTTTCGAGTTTTGGATCATTTTGTTCAAAAACAATATTCAAATTGTTTTCTTTCGCAGTCAGGCCAAAGTGGCAAAGAGCAATGCCCATATCAATCATTTGCATATCAAGCTTTTCGTTATAGCTAAAGCCCTTACTGCGTTTTAAGTAAAAGTGAACTGCATCATCAGTCACAACAACTCGCCAGGGTTGCTTATTTACTGCAGATGGAGCAAGCCTTACCATTTCCAATGGTTCTGTCCATTTATCCGCTTTTTCTTTAGATAATGGCGTATCGAATGAGCCATCAAAGAATAACTCTTCAAAAGGCAGACGCTCATCGGCTTTAACACCTTTTCGCATCATACTCTCGCGGAAGGACTTCTTTTTTGCAGGATATCCCAAAGGACTTGCACAAGGCATAATTTCGTCTGCTTTAAGTTCCATTGCATCTTCAAAAGCAGAGCGATTCATAGTTCCGCCAACCCAAGTTGTTCCAATTCCGATAGACTGGGCATAGAGAACCAGCATTTCAAAGGAATAGCCAAATGCCACACTTGCCTTTTCCTTGCATTTGATTTTCCCGCCGACAAACAAATCCGTACCCACCGTAACAGGACAGTTAAGTCCGTATTCTTTTGAATTCATAAATTTGAAGTCAACAGGAATTTTATACGGATTATCTATTGTCTGCGCAAAAGATGCCAGTTTTTCTATGTCAGCTTTGCTCAGTTTTCTACCGTCAAATGTTCTGACACTTCTTCTGTTTTGAATATGTTCTGTGATATTGTTCATAGATAACCTCCTATAATTCCTGCTCATTTATAACTTCTATGTAAAAACTGACCGGTCTGAATCCGTCATTGCAGGAAATCATAGCCGACTTTTTGTTTTTCATCCAGCCATCATAGAAATTTCCGCCACCTATGCTGAGCTCTTTCACAAAGTATTCCATACTTTCCCAGGCAGAATCACACATATTTTCAGGCTTTTCGCCACCAACGGAAATAAACTCCTGACCGAGCCTCATATCGCAGGTGTGCTCAATTGGATTTTCATATTTTTCTATCAAATCATCATAACGCGCCATTTTCATAACGGTAATTCTACAATTTTGCATTATCCTCACTACCTCTTCAATTCCATATTTTCTCTTTTATCTTATTCGCAGTTTTGATAAATTCTTCATCGCTTTTTCCCGTGGGATCGTCAAGACCCCAATCATAACGCTCTTTGCATGGTATATTGGGACAATGAACATTACATCCCATTGTAATAACAATATCAGGAGCAGGAATATCCGAAATCAGCTTTGAATACTGATTCTTAATATCAATACCGAAATGCTCTTTCATAATCCGCACGGCATCTTGATTTATCTCGGGCTTTGTTTCTGTTCCTGCAGAATAGCAGTCATATTTTTCCGAAAGGTACACTTTCCCAAATGCTTCCGCCATTTGACTTCGGCAAGAGTTATGCACGCAAATAAATGCTATTTTAGTTTTTGACATGGAAAGGACACCTTTCTTCAATACATTGATTATTAAGTTTAGAGCGTGAACACTTGATTTCGTCAAGTTCCATTTCGACGTTAAGCTTTTCCTTTGTAAATCCGACCGCCTCACGAATTGAAAGATACGAATCTCTTTTACAACAACGAGGACCGCCGTTTTTGCCGATCGCAGTAAGTGCTTGTCCTGTCATTTGATTGGAAAGCCCCCAAGCTTTGCTTGCAAGCGGTGTTGACTTTGTTACAATCGACATATACATTCCTGTGCTGATACCTGCACCGCAAGCACCCCAAAATCCGCATGCTCCGCCCGGAACTTGCTTTCCCCTTGCGTACATTTCAGAAAGTGCAGTCGGCAAATCAATATCACCGCCTGCATTTTTATACGCAGTAAGAAGTGATACTCCTACCATAACATGATGCTCGGGACCGTGCATGTGACAAAAGTCCATTGACATCATTTTTTCTAAAATGCGGGTGGGATTTTTAGACTTTTCATTTAACGCTAACGCTATAATTTCATCCATTCCGCTTGTGTGACACTCACTGCAAACATAATGCCCGTTTACGCATCTTGTTTTACTGTTTTCTTTCTTATGGCAAATTACACACTCCATCATTGTGTCTGCTTCTAAATATTCAAGCGGTGCTTTGCAAATTAAACATTCTTCATTCATTTTTATGTCACCATATTATATTATCGTTTAGGCTGATAAAGCCCTACTGTTTCTCTGTTTCTGTACTCGTGCTTTTCGTAATAGCCGATGAGTGTTCCATCATCATCACGAAGAGCAACCATATACACATCTTTATTTTCCTCGTCATTGCGATAGGTGTATATGATGTTGTTGTCCTTGCTTTCGCGAAACCACGAAACCACTTTGTCAATCTGCTCATTAGCCTTTGGCGGATGGCAATCTTTAATGCTCCTGCCCGTCAAATCCTTGTGATATCGCTTTATTGCTGACGGATTCATATATACAATGATATCCTCCATATCGCAGACAACCACAGGCGCTGTGTCTTGGTCAAGTACGCTTTTTAGTAATTTATTTAACATTTTGCGCCTCCATTATTTCTTTTAATGCTTTCTTAAACTGGAATGTAAACAGTATTGCCGTAAATGTAACAGCAATAATATCTGCAACAGGCTCCGCCATATAGACCGCCTGTGTCTTGTCTGCCAAAAGGCTTGGCATAATGTAAATCAGCGGAAGAAGCAATACGAATTTGCGCACAACCGCAACCACAATGGAATTTGCCGCTTTGCCGAGTGATGTAAAGGTCATCTGGCAGGCAATCTGTATGCCAAAGAGTCCAAGTCCGCCCAGATAAATTCTTAGCATCGGAGCTGCAAATTGTGCAAGGGATGCATCCGATGTAAATATCTTAACAAACATCTGGGGTGCTATCATAACCGCCGCCCAAAGTGCGATGGAATATGTGAGGCAAGTGATTAAAAGCAAACGGAAGGTTTTCTTAACTCTGCCCGCATTTTTAGCGCCAAAATTGTAGCTTGTAATCGGCTGAGCACCTTGTGCAATTCCCTGCAAAGGTAACATTGCAAACTGCATAACGCTTGTCATAATTGTCATGGCACCGACTGCAATATCTCCGCCGTATTTGAGGAGCGAAGAATTAAAGCAAACGGAAATAACACTCTCGCTTGACTGCATAACAAACGCCGCTGTTCCGAGTGCGATACAAGGCAGAATTATGTCTGCCCGAAGTTTTAAGTTTTCTTTCTTTATTTTAAGCTGTGTCTTTTTGCCGCAAAGGAAAGCGATAATCCACACGCATGAAAGCATCTGCGAAATAATAGTCGCAAGTGCCGCACCCTTTACACCCATTTGGAATCCAAAAATGAATATGGGGTCAAGCACAATATTGCACACCGCACCAATAATGACTGAAACCATTGATATAGTGGTGAATCCCTGTGCCGTGATGAATGTATTCATGCCCAGGGTCATCTGTACAAACAGAGTACCAATGGCGTAAATGCTCATATAATCGGTTGCATATCCGATTGTGTTTTCACTTGCACCAAAAGCAAGGAGCAAGTCCTTGTTCCAAATAAGCAGAACAGCTGTCAGGATAACCGACACAACAATCTGCAAACTAAAGCAGTTACCAAGCGTCTTTTCTGCAGATTCATTATCCTTTTCACCCATAAAGATAGACGCTCTCGGCGCACCGCCTGAGCTGACCAATGCCGCAAACGCTGAAACAAGCATGATAATCGGCATACAAACGCCAACACCCGTGAGTGCTAAGCTGCCTTCACCTGGCATATGACCTATGTATATGCGGTCAACTATATTGTAAAGCATATTGATAAGCTGTGCCACAACCGTCGGAATCGACAGTCTGAACAAAAGCTTGCCGATAGGCTCCGTTGCTAAAAATTCCTTTTTTTCATTCATTTAATTAAACACCTTATTTTCGTATATAATTCATCCAAACAACATCATCGTATTGCTTGATTTTTTTTAATTTAAATTCTGCAATACTGCTATATTCAAACAATGACTTGTCTGCATAGTTCGCTGTAACAGGTGCAACAACAAGACTTAGTTCATCTATTACTCCTGCTCCCAAAAAGGAGGAGTTTATGGCACTACCACCTTCAAGCAAAAGTTTATTAATACCAAAGTTTTCTTTTAGTTTCTGAAGTGCTAAGGGTATATTGGGTCCCATTGTATCAGCACCAATATAAGAAATACCAATATCTCTGAAATACGCTAAAGCGCCAGTATCAAGTGCATCACCTTCAACAATTTCAATTATATGAGCATTATCATATCCGGGATCTTCATCTTTTATATAATTACTTTTCCAACCAATGTGACCATGTCTATCAAAAGAAACGGCAAAGAACTTTGCATTCTTATCACCTATAAAATCTCCACTCGGCACATCTACATTTTTGTATTTATAGTGCGGAGCATCTTCTTTGCCTGCAAAGCTTTCCTGCATGGTTTCGCGGCCACATATAAAGCCATCTGCTTTATAGTTGCGGTTGATTTCATAATATATTTCCGTAGCTTTTTCGCATTCCGGCCGGGACAAAAAATCTCCCGTAACTTTTCCGTCTATTGATGTCACCATGTGACAGATTATGTATGGTCTATTCATGAAATCACAGTCCTTCTATTTCAGGTTAGCTTTCCTTTCTCTTTCCTTAAATCCAATCATAACCTTTCTCCTATTTTATATATACAAAGGATTGAGGGGCGTGTTTAATACCAAAATCACTTAGTTCTTTTTTTTCATTATATAATTTAACTTCTCCAAGGACAAAAGCGTTTGCTATTTTTTTGTTTTTGAAATACTGCAAATATTTTTTATGGCTTATCCCTGCATTTCCTTTTGTATCATTCCATATTTTAGACACAGTATCAGTAATTGTACCTTTTATTTGCACTTCGCCAATTATTTTACAATAAGGGGCAGTGCTATATATAATAATTGTTTCAACTGGTAGCTTTGGCAGCTTTTTTCTAAATTCGTAAGTCTTTTTTCCAGATATAATTTTATTTACATACTCTGGCTTAATTGATAATAATATTTTCAATATCTACCCCTCCCATTTTCATTATACTCTTCATTTGTTCAGCGGTATAATCAATGTTATAGGGATGATCTTCAAACAATTGATTGTTTTTTAGCTGTGAATATGTTATATTTTTACCTTTAGAAAGAAATTTGTTATAAACCATTTCTATCATAATAACATTTCTGCTTTTATATATAGAACGAAGTTCTGACGGCTCGAAAATAGTCTTATTACCTGCCATTTTCATATATTCATCAAATGACATGTTTTCTTTATTGTTCGATTTTACAATTGTAATTTTTGTTATTGTGCAAAAGGAAGTAATCGCAGAACGATTGCCTTTTGGTCCGCTGCCTGTATATATCCTATATATGCCAACAACTTGACCTTCTGAATATTGCGTAGGGGTATACGGACACCCTATATATACTTTTGTAACACCATTTCCAGCAATAGCTTCTTTAAAATCAGAAAGTTTATAGAATGACTCTGAATATGTAAACAACCTGTCATGAAATATATCTTTTATAGGAATAAGACCAAATTTATTTGCGTTTCCTGAAATAAAAGGAAACGCTTTATACGGCGAAGAAAAATCCAAATCGTCTCTTGACTTCATTAAAATTAATTCTCCGTTTTCTTTCATCCCTACTTGCTTAAATCCGAACTTTTCCAACATACTTATCAATGTAACTTGTTTTGGGAACACAGTCAAATATACTTCATTAATTTTAGAAAATTGCCATTTCCATAGTGCAACACCAATAATACCTTCACCTAACCGCTGCCCTTCAACTGTAGAGTCAAGTTTTAGTGTTCCTATTTTAACACGTTCTGTTTTTGGCAAAACTTTTCCTTGAAGGGTGATTTCTTCATTCTCTCTTTTCATGTATAAGAACGCATGAACACCCTTATCATCTATTACCGCTAATGCTTTTTCGCCTTCATTTGCTTTTCTATTATACCACTCTGTAAATTGTGGCCCGTAATCGGATTTTAGTGATTCAAAAAAGCAGTCATCCAAATTCACATTCGAAAAATTAATTTGTTTTAGTTTTTCTAACATAGCTTATATCTTCCTTATGTAAGGTGTTTGGGCACATCCGAAATTGAACTTTTTAACTTTGAACGTTCAGTTTCACGTATTCTATTTGCAAATTCTTTAATTTTTTCTGTTATCCACATATATGCTGTTGTTCCTTCAGAATAGTCAGCTTCTGCATACATATTTATTCTTCCGTCTTTTCGCAATTGCTCCACCTGTGAAAACGCCTTGACGTCATTGCGAGGATAAATTGCAAAAGTAGCACCGCCACCCTTATTTAATGTTGAAAAGGCAGGCACATCACTAGGGCCATCAGCTATATATATCATATTTTTCAAAGAAACTCTACGTACGTCTTCTGCCATTTTAGTGTTTACATTGACATCATCCCAAATTCCTACGCCTTTATTAATTTCAAAGATCGCTCTTGTTTTCGTTGTATTGTCAATTGTATATCCTATTTCACTAATAATTGCATTTCCATTCTCATCAGGAGCTTCAATAAGTTCACAGCCCCAAATCCCAGATACATATTCATTAACCGCCGATCCTTTAATCATTTCAGTAAAACCTGTACTTACAATATAGTGCTCAACTTTTATATCATACTCTGAATAAATCGGGTTATCCTCAATCATCTTTTTACTTATTTCCATAAGCTTAGGAAGCCCATTATAAAACTTCAATTCTTTTCCTAATTCACGAAGAAGAGAGTTGTTTAATCCCTTGAATTTTCCAGTTTTAGTATAGTTTATAAAATGGTTTAAATATATTGTGTCGGGGTTGACTTTAACATTTTGTTCCGATAAGTATTTAGCAGGTAGTTCGTTTACTTCCTTCCAAAACTGCTTGGGATCAACTCCATATTTATTGAAAATTGGACCTTGCATATAGTCACTAATTAAAGTTTTATCAAAGTCCCATACAACAGCTATAATAACGCTGACCATACTTACCGGAAGATAAGTTGCTGCCGCTGATTTTGTCGCTTTCATTAAGCTTATCTCTTTTGTATATGAAACCGTGATCCGCCGTAACAACAAAGTGATGTGTGTTTGCCTGTGATGAAATTCGGCGAATGAGTGTATGGATTTCTTCAATTGTTTCTTCACAAGCATTAAATACTTCGTTTTCGGTTGCAGGCTTATCACCGCGTCCGTCCACTTGGTTGTGATAGATATAAACAACATCCTGCCCGGTAAAAACTTCACGGAGTTCAGCCTGTTTCATCTGCTTTATAGCATCATACTGAATACATTTGCTGTTCGGACTGTATTGCTGAAGGATTTTCTCTTTTTGTTCTGTTGATGCAGTAGGCATACCGTCAACGAGAACATTGTAATCTTCTGTGTATTCAATAGTCTTATGCGGAAGAAGTGCAGCCATACCGAGTGCAGTATAAGAAGGAAGAACACCTAAAGCTACAGATATATCAACCTTGCATTTTTCGTCTGCCTGCATATTTTCATATAGAGTATGTGCCACTTCATATCTGAACGCATCAGATATAATAACTGCTGTTCTTTCCTTAAATGGCTTAACACTTCTTGAATAGAAGTCTTTCTGCAAAGGCAGTCTTGTAACGCCTTTTGCTTCGGAGAACTCTGCATTCCAATTTACCGTAATCTTATTCAGATATTCATTGGTGTAAATATTTTCAACAAGCTCACGAAGATTTTCAAACTGTGTTGTATCTTCAAGGCTATCGTAGAAGAAGTAGAAGTATCTGTATCTGCGATCTACCTTGTATGAGTTTTCTGTGTATTCTTTAATAATATTATCAATACCACTCTTAGGCTCATATTTACCATAAGCAATGATATTAAACGCATTCTCTATAATGAAGTACTCACTACGGAACTTCTTACCAAAATGCTGTTTACGACGTTCTACACATATTTCAGGAATGGTTTTACCGTCAAGTCTTGCACCAATATCCTCGTTTTCAAGACGCTCAACAAGCCACTTGATAATAAGCTCGTCAACGCCGGAGAAGATGTTGCATTCAAGTAATGATTCAATATCAAACTTTGCAAGCTGCTCTTTACCGTTTATTGCATGATAAACAATGTCTGAAATTTCATCGTATCTGTCGCTGTAAAGATAACTGTTCATCAGATTATCAGTAAAGGTCATAATATTACCGAATTTGTATGATACAAAGGGTTTCCACGCCTGCGGCATATCTGTATGAATAACACGGGATGCATAAGTTACAAACATTGTGATGATGAACTTTTCAAGTGTAGGCTTTGAATCGTTGTACCCAAAGTTTGTATCTGCCTGCTGCCAGAAAGCACCCAGCAAATCATACTTTTCAAATTCTGCAAGATATTTGTTGCCTTCAAGTCCATCATCCGTGAGTATGCATCGCAACACTTCTTCAAATGAGGCAGTCTTACTCTTACAAAGAACACTCATTAAAGCAACTTCGATTGTAGAACGGTTAAATGTTTCAATTTCTAAATCATAGAACTTCTGTGTTCTGTCTTTATTTGCAAAGAACTTGATATAGTGCTGAATAACCGGCTTGTACTTCTCGTCAATACCCAAATCAATAGTCAGGAGAGAGGCGCGATCGGCAAAGAACTCTTTTGAATAACGGATAGTATCCGCAAGGTGATTATCTCTAATGGCAGGCTTTGCAAAGGGTGCATAGATAAGATAATGGTTAGTTGTATCTTCGCACTCCAAGAAATATTTAATATAGAACTGATTATCAGGCTCTAAATGCAGTATCTTTGCATTTTCAAGCTCCATAGTTTCTATATCGTCTTTGAACTCGGCATTTGCATCGTACCAAAAGACAAGTTTACGCACATCGCTTGTAAACTCACTATTTAATTTATCAATTATTTGTTTTAAATTAAGCTCTGCCATAATTTCATCACCTTTATTTTAATGTCTTTGATGCATTCTATTGTTTACCCGTTATAAAAACAACTGCCTTATCAGGTGTGTTATCTTTTATATGGTTTACTATCAGACTGTCTGCTGCGGTTATTCTCAGCATATTCCCAATAGATTTTGTTACTCTGTCAAAGCCTTTTGTTTTTTCAAATTCAAAACACTTTTCCAAATAACCCTTTTTATTGAGGATATCTATTATGATTTCATACAGGTCGAATACCACTACTTTGAAATCATCATTGGAGCTCTCATTTTTCTTTTTTATATATTCAATTCTCTCTCTAACATAAAGCTCTCTGTCTGCATCGTAGTCAAATATATAATATCCGACTTCATTACCCAAACCTTTATTTTCACGAAATGACGGTCTCTGTATCATTTCTTCAGCTTTATCAAATTTTTGTGCAAGAGCATCCATTTAATTCACCCCCGTAATCGCCTTGATTATTGCATTTTCGCCGGTTGCTTCAAGATAACGCTCTAATGCAATATCTAAAATAGGCGGAGTAATTGTTTTTTGCTTATCTATTACTGTTATTAAATTGGCATCTGTCAAATAATTTATATATGTGCAACGAAGTTTTCTCTTCGTTGTATCTTTCCATATCTCGATTTCTTCATGTTGAGCTTCCTTATTTGAGAAGAAAACTTTTAAATCGGCATCTTCAATATAAGGAATACCCAAGATGACTTTTTCTCTGTAAACCTCAAACATAAACTCAAAGAACAATCTGTCACCTTTGAGTATTGCTATAAGGTTTATGATTTTCTGTGTGTTCAGATCAGAGTTGAGAAACAAATCTATCATTGTTTGGTCAAGTTTCTTCGCTCTACTTAGAATATACCCACACATTCTTTTGGCTCTATATTCTTTCGCTGCTCCAAAGAGGTTTTCGTCAATACAGATGGTTTTAATTTCATCATCCGTCTTACCGCCGGAAATCAGCTTTATTATTTTTTTAAATTCTATAAACCAGAATGATTGCGACATCAATCCGGCACTATATTCTTCCGGTATCATAGGGACCTCCTTAACTGGATATATTATTTCTCCACAAACTCCATAATATCTGTCATCTGACAATTAAGAGCTTTACATATCTTGCCGATCGTTTCGGTTGTAATATCCTGATCCTTGCGAAGTTTCAGCATGGTATGACCGGTAAGACCTGCAGCTTCTTTCAGATCTTTTTTCTTCATACCCCTATCCAGCAGGAGGTGCCATAATTTGTTATAAGTAACTGACATTTTCCCTCATCCTCTCGAACGAAAAATATTTACAATAATACAATTTATAGTATAACAGAAAAATGTCGAATCGTCAATATTTTTAGTGTATTTACAATACCGGATTTTTGTTCACGAAAAACGCCGAACACCCCTGTAAGGCAAATTACTTACAGAGGTGAGTTTATTGTTATTTATCTTCGTATGGAGTATCCTCAACACCTTTGTCTTTAAGTGCAGAAACCATTTTATCCAAACAGTTTTTCCAAAGCTTTTTAAACCACGATGTATCACCAAACCATTTCACAGTTCTTGGGCTTATCGCATAATATGTTTTGATAAATGCCCTGCCGAACATATTGCCAGCAAGAGTATTGTCTCTGAATCGTCTGAGTGTCCATACTTCAGGGCAATCGTAAGAACCATACACACAGGTCGCTATGTAACATCCGCCCGATTAAGAATGGTTATAACCTCCGAACATCCCCGGATCACTGGAACCAGTTGATTTGTTGTTGGAATCGTAGTGATTGTATCCCCCAAAGAGACTCGGATCGCTATGGCCTATCTTTTTACCATAATTATCATAGTGATTGTATCCACCGAAGAAGCCCGGATCACTATGACCGGTTTTGTGACCATTGGCATCATAGTTTGTGTAACCGCCAAACATACCCGGTCTGCTTGTTCCTGTTTTATGTCCATGTTCATCGTAGTGATGAATATCTCCGAAAAATCCTTGTCTGCTGTATCCTTTGTTTCCCATTTCTATACCCCAAATTATTTTATTAGAGTTAAAACAAAATTTGTTACCGTTAAAATAAGCGTGATAATTGATAGCACAAACGAACAAATTGCAAGTTTCATCACTAAGTAGAGATTCACAATAGCATCAAGGACTTTTGTTTTATCTTTTGAAAATCGTGTGAAGTTTCCAAGTGAATCCATATCTTCATTTTTCTCATAGGCAAGGGGAACAATATCATCTTCAGACTTTATATTCCACAAGTCTTTATCGCTGATACGGATAAGTTCTGCCGAGGACACCTTAAGCCTTTTAGAAAAGCAGACAATTTGTTTTTCAAGGCCTTTAAGGTCAAAATCTGCCATTGCCTCTCTGCACTTATCAATTGGCATTCCATCAATAAGCATACATCCGAATATCATTGCCTTTTTGAAATTACCGACAATACCGAGTGGTACCACATACAAATCCTTTAAAAGATTATACAGGGCATCAACGGCAAGGTAATCGGATTTACCTGCAACAATACCTCTGGTTTTCAAGCGGTTAAGTGTCTGCTCAAATGACATCTCGCTATCAATTCCATACTTTTTCATTCTTCTGTCAAATTCTTTTTCAAGTGATTCTTTATTTAAGATTTTCCAATTAAGACTTGTCCACAAAATGAATTCACTTTTTGAAAGTGCTTTCTCTTCACCATCGACCACGATGAGTGGCTCACCATTTCTTACTACCAATTTTCCTTTTGTAACTAAAAATTCTACCATTTTTACATTCCTCCTGATTTTTACATTTTCTCACAGTTTAAAAACAACAAAAAAGACGCCGCAAAGGGCGTCATTACGGCGTTTTCTCGGTTTTTGTGCAGCGGAATGTTTGTCCAATTTTTCCTTGATTTGTTGTGCATATACGATAGCACCCGAGCAAAAGGCAAGAGTAACATATGACAATATCTTAAAAGTATGCGACGACCCTGACGTTACAAAGGTAATCAAGTACCTTCGTGAAAGAGAAGTTGTGCACTTCCAGAGATTCGGTGAAGCACTCGACAAAATACAACAGAATTTGACAGAAAAAAACAAGTTTTATATGAGCAAATAAATCAACAGGGATATGCAAATCTGCATATCCCTTTTAGGTTTTATTTTGTTATTAAGAATATCGGAGTTGTTTTACTTGCATTGATGAAAATTTTATCGGTGTTTTTATATTCATCACCTGTTACAAGGTTCACATAATCACCTTTTTCTTTAAGACAGATTTCAACTTTTCCGGTCTCTGACGGGAAAATCCCGATAAATCTATTGTCGCCATAGACGATATTGCCCGCCGGAGAATACGCATGACAGCCTGCACTGTCAGCAATTTTTCTAAGTTCATCACGCGACATAAATGGTTTTGTGTTAACGATATTTACTCCACAATTTGGTCGTTTTGCTGACGTTATCCTTACATTTTCGCAATCTTTTGAAATTGCAATTGACGGGAATGCGTAATCATCGTCAAACGGTTCAACCTTTACTCCTGTAAGAGCCTCTACATTATCAAGAGTTACTCCTGTTTCGGAAATAATGCCCGAAGCATAGTTAAACATCAGTGTCTTATCTGTGGGAATCTGCGCGATGAACCTTCTTGTTTTTTCATCAATTCTGTGAAATCTTCCATATTTACTTAAATCTTCTGTAAAAACCAACGGTTTCCCCTTGCTCATTTTTAAGCGGTGGGTCGTAACAGAACCCAAGTCTTGACCAGAATACCGGGTTGTTTTTTATAAGTTTTAAAGCGTCCTCTTTTTCGTAATGATTTCTCCTTTTGCATCAAAGAGCTGATTGTGTGTCGTTCGGGTCGCCGTTTATTGCAAGGTCATACTCTTCGGACCAGTCAAGACCTCTGTATTCAGCTGCACGGTCATCTTTTTCAATAAATTCCATGAGAAGATCAAGCATTTCTTTTGTCCAGGTATTTTTATCAATCTGTGCTGTTGTGAATTTATTAAGGCTTATCATTTCAAAGCCGAACATATCCTTAACCTGCGTCTTTGCCGCTCCACCTACAACCTCTTCAACAAGATGTGCCGGAATAAAGAGAACTCCGCCACCCGCACCGAAAACAATATCGCCAGGCAATACAATTGCATTACCGATTCTTGTTGCGGTATTATATCCTGTCATTATAAAATCACGAATAGGCGTCGGGTCAATACCTCTGTAATAAACCTGGGTGTTTTCAACCTTTTTCATCTGCTCTGTATCCCTGATACCACCCCAGATTACTGCACCACCATTTTCATTTTTAGTTTTATTTTTAAGTGCAGTTGTAAGGTTTCCACCAAGGAATGTTCCCTTGTAAATCTTGTCATACATATCGATTACCGGAACATCATACTCCATAAGATTATCAATTACCCATTGGTTATATGTACCTGTTCTGTTTTCACTTCTTCCGATATCCTTTATAACATCATCAAGGTCAGGGCGGAAAGGGCAATAAGTTGCCGTAACGGCTCTGCCGATAAGCTTTTTGCCATCATTGTGGAGGGTATGAAGTCTGCCCTCGAACTGACGTTCATAGCTCTTTACAAAAATAGGTTTCCACACTTCCTCAAGGGTAAGTGTTTTAAGTGCTTTAAGATATTTTTCGTCTACCTTGGGTCTTCCGTCTGGAAGTCTTTCGCCCTTCCATTGAGGTGTAAGGGCAATTATTTCATCTTTTGAATTAAAATGCATAATCTTTTCCTCCTGTTTATTACAGACTCATTCCACCATCTATTTTAATTTCAGCACCGGTTATATATCTGCCCTCTTCACAGCACAAAAGAAGCACAGCCGGACTGATATCTTCCGGTTTTCCGATGTATCCGCAGGGAATCAGATTTTCAACTTTTTTCTTGAAGTCAACGTCATTAAACGCCTTTTCATTTCTGGGGGTTTCAATAGCTCCCGGCGCAATATTATTTACCGTTATACCATACGGGGCAAGTATTGGAGCAAAATTCTGCGCCATTTTAGCCTGCGCCGCTTTTGTAACTCCGTAGAGAGAAAGATTTGGGTGCTGATTATACTGATTTACACTACCAATCGTAACGATTCTGCCCCAACGGTTTTTCTTCATTCCGGTCACGTATTTTTTTATAAGGAGATATGAACTTTTGACATTGCAATTCATCTGAATGTCATATTCCTCGTCCGAATATTCATCCCAATTACGTTTATACTGAATTGATGCATTCAAAACAAGTATATCTATATCTCCTGTTGTTTCATAAAGCTTGTTGATGTCACAGGTATCCAAAAGATTAGCTCTTACAGGAACGGACCCCGGAATTTTCTCACATGCTCGTTTGCATTTTTCAATACTTTCCGCTCCCGAAATATAAACTTTTGCACCGTGACTTGCAAGAATCCTTGCGATTTCAAAGCCTATCCCTTGTGTTGAGCCAGTTACAAGCGCAGTTTTACCTTTTAAATCAAACATTTCCCATCACCTCCTCCAGGTCATATTCAGTGTTGTATGCCATTTCAAATCCACAAGAAAGTCTGGATGTATAAAACTTCGGATTTTCCGTGTTACTTTCAAACATACCGTAGTGTGTGGGGACACCAACTTTCGGGCAAATTATTTTTGTCAGTTTAACCGCTTCGTCTACATTCATATTCCCAAGCTTTCCATTGATGCAGATAAACATAATGTCGATATTGTATTGTTTTAATTCTTCAAGCTTTTTGTTATATTCCGTATCACCCGAAAAATAAAGTGTGATTCCGCTGTGTTTGACAATAACACCAACAGCAGGAACGCTATGGTCGGCAAATACCGCTTCAAGTTCAAAATCGCCGATTTTAATCCTTGTTCCTTCATTAAATGCTTTATAGTTTATAACACCGCATTCAAGCAATGTACTTTTTGCATCATCAGGAGCTAAAAAAATCATATTTTCCTTGTTCATCAGCGGAATCGCATCAATATCCACATGGTCAAGATGATTGTGTGTACAAATTACAACATCGCTTGTTAATTCTTCGGGCAAAAAAGGCGCTTTTGCCATTCTTCCACGCTTTGCTATACGGTCAACAACATTAGAAAGATACGGGTCGATGCATACTTCCGTCTTTCCGTCAGAGAGAATATATCCGCTTTGTCCTATCCACTTTATTTTCAAGGAGCACATATGACTTCCACCTCTTGGTTATCCTTATACAACCGTGCACAATAAACTGCTTCATTATGCGGCTGCACGCATACTTCATAATCACCGTGAAAGCCCTCAAAACTTATCTTTCCGCTTTCATCACTCACAATTTCCAATTCGGTATGCCATTCTTGTTTAAACAACTTTTTGAACACTTGTGCCGATTTTTTGGGTGTCAAATCTCTGTGAAACAAACCCCCATTCAGTCTGTTTTCATCCCAATCGGGAGAAGAATACGCCGTTTTATCAAACGAATTCCAATAAACAACGCTTTCAAGATTAGCTGAAGAAAACCAAAGTGTATAAAGATATTTTATAACTTCAGCCTGGATATCTTCCGCCTCGTTCCCATCGCCAAGGGTAGGAATAGTAACCTCGGTAATTTCGAGCGGTTTACCGAATGCAGACATAACCTCAAGCCCCTCCCAATAAAACGGAATTGTCGCCAGATTATAATACTGCGAAAACAGGCGGCGGAATTCTTCATTTTCCTGCACCGTTTCAAACTGGTCAAGCATAAAAATATGTGCTCCGTGCCTAAATTCGTGGTTTTTCAAATTTGCCTTAACCTTAACACCAACCAACGGAGCACCGGTTTTATCCTTTATGACTACAGTTTTTCTGCCTTTTCTGTTTTTTTCGATATTATCCTTTACCGTTGTTTGAAACAGCGTCCTGTTTGCCTCAAACTGTCCCAGACAAACTCTTTCAATTTCTTTAATATTCACATATAATCCACTCCTTAGTTAAAATTTCTATTAACTCCACTCCCTGTCATTTGCCCATTCGTTATCCCATTGGGTTGTAGGCTCCCATATGCCGGTATATTTTTCATGCATATGCTCTGCAATCAATTCTTCATTCAGTTCGTCAATGCCAAGACCGGGCTTATTGGGAACGTTTACAAATCCATCCTTAAACAGCGGATTGTCAATTCCGATGGCAAGGTCATTCCACCATGGAATATCAACAGAGTGAAATTCAACCGCAAGTATATTCTGAACTGCTGCAGCAGCATGAATAGCTGCCATGCAGGCAATCGGACTTTCTGCCATATGTATTGCCATCGCAACGCCGTATTTATCGCACATATTGCCAAGTTTTTTAATTTCCAATGCCCCGCCAACGGTAAGTATGTCAGGGTGTACAACGGACACACCGCCGCTTTGCATCAGCGGTTCAAAGTTTTCAGCAAGGTAGATATCCTCACCGGTACAAACAGGAACATGACAACTATTGGCAATCTTCACATAATGGTCGGTATAATGCCACGGTGCAATATCTTCAATCCATGCAATATTATATTTTTCCAGACGTTTTGCAAACATAATACAATCTTCTATGCAAATATGACCGAAATGGTCAATGGCAAGAGGAACCTCATAGCCGATAACATCTCTGACCTGTTTCACATAATCCTCAAGATAATCCATACCTTTTTGTGTAAGATGAATGCCGGTTGCATGGTGAGGAATGGTAAACACCTCATAATTTTTACCAAGCATCATATCCATATCAATCGAGCCCTTCTGGTGATTGATTGCTTTCATGGAATATTTTTTTATATCCTCTAAAAATCCGATGGGAGCATTTAAACAACCCGGTTCATCAAGCATAAGCTCAATTCCCAAATCCATTTTAAGTAAAGTAAAGCCCTGCTCCATACGCTTTTTGAGAGCGTGTCCCATATCAGTTCCTGTATGCTTGCCGTCAACATCGGTGTCACAGTACATTCTAACCTTGTCACGAAATTTTCCGCCAAGCATCTGCCAAAGGGGAACGCCCCATGCTTTGCCCGCCAAATCCCAAAGAGCAATTTCAAGACCGCTTACACCACCGCCTTGACGAGAGTGACCGCCAAACTGCTTTATTCTTCTGAACAGCTTGTCCACATTGCAAGGATTTTCGCCTACAAGTCTTGATTTGAGCATAAGAGCATATGTAGCGCTGGAGGCATCTCTTACTTCACCATAACCAATCAGTCCCTGGTTGGTATAAACCTTGATAAGAGGGCAATGTTTTGGTGCGCCATTGATATTTGCAACTCTGATGTCTGTTATTTTCAGTTCAGATGGTTCTGAAAAACGATTTACATTAATGTCCATTTTTCTTCTCCTTATCTATATTTTTTTACTATGATAACACATATAGATAGAAAAAGACATACAAAAACCGAGTAGATATGTTGACTTTTCGAAACTAAATCAGTATAATAAGACTATAAAACGGAGGTGATTGTATTGATTTTCGAACAAGAGTATATTATTTTTGAAATACTTGATGTGTTATACATAGACCAGTCCTTCAAAAAGAAAACTGACACAAACAGAAATTTTGATGCAATATCATTCAGATACGAAGCAGATACCGTTATTCAAAACGAAAATCAGCAAATTGACTTTCATGATAATTCTATAGGGTTTTTCCCTTCAGGTGTGTCATACACCCGCTTTTCAAAAAACGATACACTGATAGTGGTACATTTCAAAGCATTTAACTATCGTTCAAATAAGATTGAAAAGTTTCTGCCGCCTGAACCTGAAAAGTACGGCAAACTTTTCAAACAACTGCTTGCTTGTTGGAAAAACAAGGATGTTTCATATAAGAGTGACAGCGCCTCAATTCTTAATAAAATTTTCTCGGAGTTTTACAGAGATAATATGACCATATGCGACGAAAGAAAAATTTTAGATTCGGTTATCTACATTCAGAAAAATTACCTGAAACAGAATTTTTCGCTTCATGTTGCGGCAAGTAAATCATTTGTAAGTGAACCCTATTTTCGCAAACTGTTTAAAAAAGAATTTGGTATTTCTCCAAAAAAACATGTTATTGAAAGCAGAATAAAATATGCCGAAGCTCTTATTCTGACAAATTACTATACAATTCAGGAAATTTCCGAAATGTGTGGATACAGCGACTACCGGCATTTTTCAACTGAATTTAAAAAAGTAACAGGAGTGTCTCCGTCAGATTATTATTATAACTATAAAGAAAATAATGTGTCTGTTTAAGAAATCTCTGTGATTTTTTTAAATGTTTTTCAACTTCTCAATCCCGCTATTTTCCTGACAATTCTCCCCTTTCCTTAAATTATTAGTTTCAGTGGAACAAACCATACTTATTTAAGTAAAATTTCCCAATACAAAATGTGCTTGGACGGTTTTATCCAAGCACAATAGCTGTTTAAAATATTATGATATAATTCTTTCAATTGAGCATTATGTTCAGGTAAATTTACGGGAGATTATGAATTTTACAATGAAGGTACTTGTATATATAATAACGAAATTGAGATGCTTGTATAATGTGTACAAATAGGGCTGACTGTTTTTATACAAATGACCGAAAATGATGGTTTATGACTGAAAATGACTGAAAAGTGTTGACGAACGGGGTGTAAAGTGATATTATCATATCAGAAAAAGTCATAATCAATCAAAATCGTTCAAATAGGAGGTGATAGAATGCTTTCAGAAGAAAGGTATGCAATAATAGCTGAACTTGTCAACAGCAGAGGAAGTGTTAAGCTTAGTGAGCTGTGCGAGGAGCTTGATGCATCCGAATCGACAATCAGAAGAGATTTGAATGTTTTGTCTAAACGTGGAATAATAACAAAAGTACACGGAGGTGCAATTTCAAACACTGAGAGTTTTTTCAGTTATGAGAATGATGTCGAGAAAAAATCAATTCTTTATGTTAAAGAGAAAGAAAAGATTGCCCAATATGCCGCCTCCGTGATAGAAGACGGAGATTTAGTATTTATTGACGCCGGAACTTCTACGGAAAAGATGATTGCCCATTTGCCAAAAAAGAATGTTACATTTGTTACAAACGGTTTTATAAATGCAAAGAAACTTTCTCAGCTTGGATTTAAGGTTTTGATCCCCGGAGGAGAAATAAAGCTCTCAACAGAAGCAATTGTCGGTGCGGAATGTGTGCTATCGCTTCAGCAATATAATTTTAACAAGTGTTTTATTGGGGTAAATGGTATTTCAAGGTCGGGCGGGTTATCCACTCCTGATAAAAACGAAGCAATCGTAAAGAGTACGGCAATTAAAAACAGCAAAGAGGTTTATATCCTTGCAGACCACTCAAAGTTTGGTAAAATAACGGGTGCAAAATTTGCATCTCTGGACTGCGGAGAGATAATTACCGACAAATTGATTGATAAAAAGTATTTGTCGGAAGCAAGCATAAAGGAGGTGTTATAATTGATTTATACGGTTACTTTTAATCCTGCAATTGATTATGTGGTTCATATTGATGAGTTGCAGGTGGACTGTGTGAATAGATCGCAGTCAGAGGAAGTGTATTTTGGAGGCAAGGGAATTAATGTTTCAATAGTTTTAAGTGAACTTGGTATAAAATCAAAAGCATTGGGTTTTGTTGCAGGTTTCACGGGAAATGCTATTGAAAGAGGCGTACAAGAGAAAGGCGTAGAAACGGATTTCATACATCTTCCCGAGGGTGTTTCAAGAATTAATGTAAAGATAAAGTCGGATAAAGAAACCGAGCTTAACGGGCAAGGTCCAAAAATCAGCGGCGAGGCAATTGGATTGCTTTATGAGAAGTTAGATAAGCTTAAAGACGGGGACACATTAGTGCTTGCAGGAAGTATTCCCAACACTTTACCGTCTGATATCTATGAGAAAATTCTTGTTCGGCTTTCCAATAAGAAAATAAAGGCAGTTGTAGACGCAACAAATCAACTGCTTATGAATGTTCTCAAATACAAGCCGTTCCTTGTTAAGCCCAACAATTTTGAGCTTGGAGAAATGTTCGGTGTTGAACTGAAAACGCAGGATGAGATTATTGAATATGCAAAGAAGCTGAAGGATATGGGTGCGGTAAATGTACTTATATCTATGGCCGGCGACGGTGCAGTGCTTGTTGATGAGTATGGCAATGTCCACACTTGCAACGCCTGCAAGGGTCAAGTTAAAAATTCGGTTGGAGCCGGTGATTCCATGGTAGCCGGATTTATTGCAGGGGCGGAATCGGGAGATTATGAATATGCACTAAAACTCGGAACTGCCGCCGGCGGTGCAACGGCGTTTTCAAACGGTCTTGCAGAAAAAGAAGAAATACACAAACTGCTTATGCAGATGTAAAATAAAAAGAATGGAGGATAACAACTATGCGTATTACAGATTTGTTAAATGTGGAGAGCATTAAGCTTAATGCTACACCAAAGAACAAGCAGGAGGCGATTGATGAGCTTATCGACTTGCAGGTTAAGGGCGGAAAGATTGCAGACAGAGAAGCTTATAAAGAGGGTATTCTCGCAAGAGAGACAGTGAGCACAACAGCAGTTGGAGAGGGTATTGCCATTCCCCATGCAAAGAGCGATGCTGTTAAAGCCCCGTCTTTGGCGGCTATCACAGTACCCAACGGTGTTGATTACGAGGCTATGGATGGTGAGCCGTCAACTCTACTGTTTATGATTGCCGCACCAAATGACGGAGATGTTCATCTTGAAGTTCTTTCAAGATTGATGACAATGCTTATGGATGAGGATTTCAAAAACAAGCTACTTTCAGCAAAGGACAAGAACGAGTTTTTGAAAATTATCGATGATACGGAAAAAGCGAAGTATCCCGATGAGACAAAGGCTGTTGTTGAAAATGACGGAAGAATAAGAGTTCTTGCCGTTACTGCTTGTCCAACAGGAATTGCACACACATATATGGCAGCTGAGGCACTTGAAAATGCGGGCAAAAAGCTCGGAATAACCGTTAAGGCAGAAACAAACGGCTCGGGCGGAGCAAAGAATGTTTTAACAAAAGAGGAAATAGAGGCTTGTGACGGAATTATTATTGCGGCTGACAAGACAGTGGATATGGCAAGGTTTGACGGCAAGAGAGTAATTCGTACAAAGGTTTCAGACGGTATAAAAATTCCGAAGGAATTGATAGAAAGAATAGAAAAAGGCGATGCTCCCGTTTATCACCACACAGGAGCAAAGGCGGCAGATGAATCAACAGAGGGAGAAAGCTTCGGTAGAAAGCTATATAAGCACTTGATGAACGGCGTATCAAATATGCTCCCGTTCACAGTTGCAGGCGGTATCTTTATCGCACTTGCCTTCTTGATAGATACGATTGCAGGAGCTCCGCAGGATTCAAGCTTTGGCACTTATACTGCATTGGCAGCGTTCTTTAAGAATATCGGTGGCTATGCATTCAGCTTTATGATTCCCGTTCTTGCAGGATATATCGGCAAATCAATCGCAGACAGACCCGGATTCTTGGTAGGCTTGGTTGGAGGTTTTCTGGCAACCACAGGCTCAACATTTGCAAATCTTGCAGGCGAGGTCCCGTCAGGCTTCTTAGGTGCACTTCTTGCAGGCTTTGCGGGAGGTTACTTGATGCTTGGCGTTGAAAAACTTTGCGACCATATGCCCAAATCACTAAACGGTATCAAACCCGTACTGATTTATCCGCTCGTAGGACTTGGAATGATTGCAGTTTTGATGTGTGCTGTAAACCCGTTTATGGGAATGATAAATGTAGGTGTATCAAACTTCTTAAATAATATGGGCAACACAAGTAAGATAGTTCTCGGCTGTATCCTTGGTGGTATGATGGCCATTGATATGGGCGGCCCGTTCAATAAAGCGGCGTATGTTTTCGGTACAGCAGCTATCGCGTCAAGCGGTTATGACATAATGGCCGCAGTTATGATTGGCGGTATGGTACCTCCGATTGCTATTGCACTTTCAACAACCTTCTTTAAGAACAGATGGACAGATGAGGAAAGAAAGAACGGTGCTGTAAACTATATTATGGGTCTAAGCTTTATAACAGAGGGTGCAATTCCTTATGCTGCATCCGACCCGATTAGAGTTATCCCGTCATGTATGGTTGGTGCGGCTGTGGCAGGCGGTTTATCGATGGCATTTAAATGTACGCTTATGGCACCTCACGGCGGTATATTCGTATTCGCAGTTGTTGGAAACTGGCCTTTGTATGTATTGTCACTTGCAATCGGCTCGCTTGTCAGTATGGTTATGTTGACACTACTTAAGAAAAAACGAACAGACGCATAAGATAATTTAAAAAACATCATTTGCTATTAAAAGGAGAAATTAATTATGGTAACCAAAAAGGTAACAGTTGTAAACGAGCAGGGCGTTCATATGCGTCCTGCAGGCATAATTGCAAAGGTTGTAAAGGAACATCCCGAATGCGAAGTAACCTTGATTGCAAACGGTAAGGAAGCAAAGGCAAAGGCTCCTATGCAGATAATGGCTGCATGTATGAAACAGGGTTGTGAAGTTGAAATTGTTTGTAATGGTGCAGATGAACAAGCTGTTGTTGATGAAATTGCTGCATTGTTTGAAAGCGGATTCGACGAGTAATGTTTGGCAAAGTGCAGGATGCGTATTTGTTCGCATCCTGCAATCAGTATACAAAGGGAGATTATGTTGATGGAGGGATGTGAATATGAAAGTATTTAAAGGAAAAGGCGTTTACGGTGCTGTTGCCTCTGGCAAAATCTCTGTTTTCAAGAAACAGAATATAACAATAAAGCGTATTCATTGTGCAAATTCCGAAAGTGAAATAGCACGAGTTGAATCGGCAAAGGCTAAGACTTTGGAGCAGTTGCAGTCAATCTATGAAAAAGCACTTAAGGAAGTCGGCGAAACAAATGCACAAATCTTTGAGATTCATATGATGATGCTTGAGGATGATGATTATAACGAGAGCATTGTGAATATAATTGAAACCCAAAAAGTGAATGCAGAATATGCCGTGGCAGTGACGGCGGATAACTTTGCAGAGATGTTTTCTTCAATGGAGGACGCATATATGCAGGCGAGAGCCGCAGATGTGCGAGATATTTCCAATAGAATTATTACAAATCTAACAGGCGCTACATCAGACGGGGGAGACTTGTATGACAATATGATTGTCTGTGCAGATGACCTTGCACCGAGTGAAACGGTATCTTTGGATAAAGATAAGGTTGTTGCATTTGTTACGGCTCACGGCTCGTCTAATTCTCATACGGCGATACTTGCAAGGAATATGAATATACCTGCCGTTATTGGTGTTGGCGATGAATTTCTTGCACAAATCAATGACGGTGACGAAGCTTTTGTTGATGGATTTACAGGCGAAATATTCGTAAATCCCGATGATGAAACGAGAGACAGACTGATTTTGAAACAACATTCCGAGGAGGAAAAGAAACGGCTTTTACAGGAGCTCAAAGGCAAGGAGAACATAACCGAGGACGGCAAAAGAATTAATATTTTTGCAAATATCGGCAGTGTTGACAATATCGGAGCTGTTTTGCTTAATGATGCAGGCGGTATAGGCTTGTTCCGAAGCGAGTTTCTGTATCTTGAAAACAGCGATTATCCGACAGAGGAACAGCAGTTTTTAGCATATAAAAGAGTTCTTGAAAGAATGGCAGGGAAAAAGGTTATAATAAGGACACTCGATATAGGTGCGGATAAGCAGGTTGATTATTTCGGTATGAAGAAGGAAGAAAACCCTGCTTTGGGCTATCGTGCAATCAGAATATGCCTAACACGCCCTGAAATATTTAAGGTGCAGTTAAGAGCACTTTACAGAGCGTCTGTTTACGGAAATCTTGGGATAATGTTTCCAATGATTACAAGTGTTCGTGAGGTTGAACAAATTCTTACTATATGCGATGAAGTAAAAAAGGAATTAAACGAGCAGGGCGTTAAATATTCTAAAACTGTTGAGCTTGGTGTTATGATAGAAACTCCGGCGGCGGCAATTATAAGTGATAAGCTTGCACCTTTGGTTGATTTCTTTAGCGTTGGAACAAATGACTTAACACAATATACGCTTGCTTGTGACAGGCAGAATCCAGATATAGAATCATTCTGTAACACTCATCACGAGGCAATTTTAAGATTAATAGAGATGGCTGCGGAAAATGCACACAAAAACGGTATATGGATAGGAATATGCGGTGAGCTTGCAGCTGATACAAGTTTAACGGAAACATTCCTTCGTATGGGTATTGATGAATTATCCGTTTCACCCTCGTTTGTTTTAAAGGTCAGAGATACGGTGCGTCATTGCAATCTTTCAAAATAGTTTACGGGTACTATGTGCTTAAATTACTAATTTTGGCGAACCGATGTTACCTAAGTTAAACGATTTTCAGGGTAAAAATCAGGGGGCTGTATCAAAAGCTGTATGATAAAAATAGTCAAATTGAGTTAAAAAACACCATACTAAGATGTGAAATTCCTATTGGCTTTACTAATTCAAAATAGTATAATAAGAATATAATAGCTTGAGGAGGCTGATAAAATGGCAGATTTAAGAGATTCTTTGTGGATATGGGGATTAGAGCCCAATTTCCATAATAAAGCATTCGGACTTGAGTCCCGTATGACAGCGGCAGAGGGTGCGCTTTATATGGGTATCCGTAATATCTATATGGTGGTAAATTTTAATAAGCCTGAGCCACCGTTTGACCAGTATTCAAGGTCGTTTACAACCTTTAACCAGGTTAAATGGTCCATTATAGGTGATATTTCTTCCGACAGAACAGACGTACCTTTCGGCGACTTGGACGAGGTTTTGCGTCAGGCGGAGATGTTTGACAATGTAACGGGCGGTGTTTTGGACGATTTCTTTAACCACAAGGACCGTGCGAAGATTTACACACCTGATAAGATTAAGTATATTCAAGACAAAATGCATAATTTCCATAAACGTCCGCTTGATTTGTGGTGCGTGTATTATCCTGAAAATGATAATTCAAGAGCACATCTTGAAAATGTTGACGGTGCACATATGTGGACATGGGATGAGAAAGACCTTTCGATATTCCACGAAAGATACAATAAGTTCAAGGCGGATACAGAGGGCAAGAGAAGAATGCTCGGTATTTATTGCCTGAACTATAGTGAGGAAATCAACGGCCATCCTACAACAGTTGAGAATATGAAGTTCCAGCTTGAAACTTATACCGAGCTTTTGGTAAAGGGAGAAATTGAGGGAATTATATTCTGCTCAAATACTGCTATGGACTGCAATCTTCCGTGTGTGGAATTTGCGAAGAAGTGGATAGAGGATAATCATAAAATATAAAAGCTTTTGATAGAAGAACCGCCTGCGTGCGTAGGAATAAGAAAAATGGTTATGACAGCAGTCATAACCATTTTTTTGTATATATCACACTCCGCTATATGCCGAGAAACCGCCGTCAACGGGGATTACAACACCGTTTACAAAGCTTGATGCATCCTTTGATACAAGGAACAAGAGTGCGCCTATAAGCTCCTCTGCCTTGCCGAAACGTCCCATCGGTGTACTGTTTAGTATCTTGTCCGTTCTCGGTGTCGGTGTTCCGTCTTCGTTAAAGAGCAGCTTTTCGTTCTGCTTGGTTACGAAAAAGCCCGGTGCGATTGCATTACATCTGATGTTTGTCTTTGAAAAATGTACGCTGAGCCACTGTGTAAAGTTCGATATAGCCGCTTTTGCACCTGAATATGCAGGGATTTTGGTGAGCGGTGTAAATGCGTTCATACTCGAAATGTTGATGATGCTTGCATCCTCCTTGTCAAGCATATCAACTGCAAATACCTGCGTGGGAAGAAGTGTTCCTAAGAAGTTTAAGTGAAATACGAACTCAACTCCGTCTTTGTCAAGGTCAAAGAATGTCTTGACATTTCCCATTGCCTCTTTGGTGAAATATTCGTTGTCGGTAGTTGCTTTCGGGTTGTTGCCGCCTGCACCGTTAATTAAGATATCGCAAGTGCCGAAGTCGGCTATTACCTCTTTATGCACACTCTCTAAGCTGTCCTTGTCAAGTACATTGCAGGTGTAGCCTTTGGCAGTACCGCCGTTTTCGTTGATTTTATTTGCATACTCCTTTGCAGCATCGCCGTTAAGGTCTAAAAGTGCAACCTTTGCACCTGTCTTTGCCATAGCTTCTGCAAACATCGAGCATAAAACTCCACCTGCACCTGTTACGACAACTACCTTTCCGCTTAAATCTATTTCAAATGGTAACTTCATTTTATTATCCTTTCATCTTATCAAGAGTTTCCCAGATTCCTGCCATATACATAGCACCCAATGCTCTGTCATAAAGACCATAGCCGGGTTTTCCTGTTTCGCCCCAGATCATTCTGCCGTGGTCGGGACGAAGATAACCCTTAAAGCCGCAATCGTGGTAAGCCTTCAAAATCTCTACAACGTCCAATGAGCCACACTCTGAGAAATGTCCGCTTTCCTCAAACGAACCGTCGTCAAGAATTTTGATATTTCTGACGTGTGCAAAGTGGATTCTGCCCATTTTGCCGTATTTTCTTACCATTGCGGTGTAGTCATTGAACTTAGCACAGCCAAGACTACCGCTACAAAGTGTAAGTCCGTGATGGGTGTCATCATAAAGGGACAAAAATCTGTCGATATTTGCTTCGTTTGTTATAATTCTCGGAATACCGAAGATTGACCAGGGGGGATCATCGGGGTGTATTGCCATATTGACATCACACTCAACGGCAACGGGCATAATTTCCTTTATAAAATATTCAAGATTAGCCCATAAACCTTCCTCGCCGATTTTCTTGTACTCGTCAATAAGACCGCTCATCTCATCAGGAGTGTACGATGCGTCCCAACCGGGAAGAGTCATCTTGGTCGGGTCCATCTTGCCAACGTCCTCGGTGTAGTAAACGAGTGCGTTTGAGCCGTCGGGAAGCGGCTGGTCAAGACGAGAACGTGTCCAGTCGAATACAGGCATAAAGTTGTAGCAGATACACTTAACTCCTGCTTTTGCTAAACGTCTGATATTCTCCTTGTAGTTATCTATGTAGCGCTGATAATCGCCGCGTCTTAGCTTGATATCCTCGTGTACGGGTACGCTTTCGATAACTTCCATTTCAAGACCTTTCGCATTTGAAAGTGCCTTTAATCTGTCGATATCCTCCTGCGCCCATACCTCGCCTACGGGAGTAGAGTATACAGCAGTTACAACACCTGTTATACAGGGTATCTGCCTTATCTTATCAAGTGTTATACTGTCATCCTCGCCATACCAGCGAAATGTCATTTTCATAGCTTTTGCTCCTTTCTTTGCTCAGCACTTTCATATATGCCAAACATAAGATTCATTGTGTCCTTGATATCAGCAAGTGAAAGCTTGCTGTTGCCTGAATAATAGTCTGCAATGGTTTTTGTGTGTCCGTTGCCCCAATAGCTTTTGCCCATATACTCGGAAGAATCAGAAACTAACAATGCTCCGTTTCTAAAGAGCTTGCTATCTATATGTTATACAAAGGATAACACAAATTAAACAATGTAACTATAGAAAAATTGCTAAATACATTGCAATTATTGCGGTGATGTGATATAATCAAAAAAAGAGGTGAGGAAATGCCGGAATGTCTGTATAGTGTAGGGTTTGAAAAAATGACAAAGCCCACAAACAATCACTTTCACTTGCACAGTCATCTTGAACACGAGATATTGATTTTTCTTGAGGGTGATTCTAAGTATGTGGTGGAGGAAAAGAGCTATGACCTTGAAGCTGATGATATAATTATTATAAGAAAACACGAGATGCACCGTATATATCATAATAGCAGCAAGGACTATGAACGTATTATTATAATGGTTTCGCCGGAGTTTTTTGTAAAACACGATTGCGGTGAGTATGAGCAGGTTTTTCTTGAAAAGAATAAGCGCAGAGGAAACAGAATCAGCGCAGAGCTGGTACATTCGAGCGGATTATATGATGCAGTTTTGAGGCTTAAGAAATATTCAAATGATTTTTCTGATATGCACAATTCCATTACAGACAGTATTATGATTGAGATTATGTACCTTATAAATAAAATATCAATGTTTGAAAAGTCAGACACAACCAATAAAACATTGAAGAATATAATAAACTACATCAACAATCATTTTACCGAGGAGATAACGCTTGATATATTATGCGAAAACTTTTTCCTTTCAAAGTATCACCTTTGCCATATATTTAAGGAAGCGACGGGAATTACCGTTCAGGAATATGTAAGGCAAAAGAGGCTTACATATGCAGATTCACTTATAACAGAGGGGAAGAGTCTTACCGAAGCAGCACTTACAGCGGGTTTTGGGGATTATTCGTCTTTTTACCGTGCATATATGAAGAAGTATAAAACAAATCCAAAACAAAGAATGTCCAGATAATTAAGGATATGGGAGAAAACAAATTGAAAAAGATTAGCAGAGAACTTGCAACATATATCGTTGCAGGTGTTGCGACAACGTTGGTTGACTGGGTTTTAACCATTATTCTTGATGCATGGCTCTCGCCGACAGTCAGCAATGTGATTGCAATATCTGTTTCGATAATATTTGCGTATATCGTGAACAGCAGATGGGTATTTGAGACAAAGCCTGAGGGAATAAAACAAGAGCTTAAGCTACTCTCGGAGTTTGTGGGAACAAGGGTATTTTCAAGTATAATACAGATTTTGAGTATATTTGTACTGGTTGAGAAGCTCGGTTTTAACCATCTGTTCATTAAAGCGATGGCTAACATATTTGTAATAGTTTTCAATTATATTATCAGTAAAATATGGATATTCAAGAAATAAAAAGATATATTATTGAAATAACTGTTGACAAACAGAAGAAAGTAAGGTATTTTTGATTGTGGGGGGAGAGGTTATGAAAAGAATTTTTAAGACAGTAATTTTGGCAAGCGTATTTGCGATAATCACATCTTTGCCATGCAGCGCTTTTAAGTTTCCAAAGGCGTTTTTCTCGCTTCAGGAGTCGCTTGAAGCTGCAACAAACGCAGGTGATGACAGAGGTATAATAGAATTTGCTACCAAACAGTATGAGATGGTAGCGTCTGCACCACAGGACAGTGATACAAATGCTGTTTCTGCCGCAAAGACATATATGATTGCAGAGGCATATGAGCGACTTGGTGATTATGAAAACGCAGTTATATGGTATGAACGCGCTATTACACCAAACGAGGCTATGGGCTTTGAGGATGCTGTGAAAATATCAAAGGAAAAGAGCAGACAGTTCAAAACTCAAATCAGCCTTTATAAAAGAACATATAATATGCAACATTCTCATTATGCTAAGAATGAACACGCAAGTGGTGTATTGGTCGGAACAGTCTTTGACTCTCCGACGAGAAAAGAACTCAAAAACGAATCAATGATGATGATTTATCATAATCACGGAAATGATTTTAACCAATTCTATGAAGGATTTTTGAGGGAAGCATCCGAGAAGAAGATGGCGGTTGAGTTTGCGTATAACGTAAGCGGTGCAGGAGATATCGGAATGATAAATATGTCCACGCAGGCAGTTTCTGATATAGCCGATGTTCTTGCTAAATATCCTGATGTTCCGGTGTATCTGAGATTTGCCGGCGAAGTAAACGCATGGCAGGTGAAACCAAACCCTGAAGAATTCAAATCGGCATTTCGTAAGGTAGCAGATGTTATGCGTTCAAGATGCCCGAATGTTGCGATGGTTTACGGTGTCAACTTTGTTTCCGGTTGGGATACGGGGTATTCGGACTACTATCCCGGTGATGAGTATGTTGACTGGGTAGGAGTATCACTCTATTGCAAAAAGTATTATAAGGGTTCGCCTGTTACAACCTTCCGTGAAAGTATCGACGAGGTGCTTTTCTGTGGCGGAAACAGCGCTGAGCCGGTTATTATAATGGATAAAATAGTAGCTGAGTTTGGCGACAGAAAGCCGATAATGGTATTTGAAAGCGGAGCGACCGGTTATACACGAAGCGTCGGTGAATACAGCGAGGATTGGGCAAACAGAAGAATTGCAAAAATATTGAATTATCTTCCTATGAAGTATCCGCAGATTAAAATGATCGGATATTTTGACCAGTATGTTGCACCTGAAAATGACAACTACTCGCTTAAAGACCACTCTGCTATGAAGACCTATTATAATTCTCAGCTTCAGAATTCGCATTTCATTCAGAATAGATACGATAACGATAATGTTTCAGGATTTGAAAACTGTGATAATGGCTTTAGTGTTTCTGAGACGGTAAACCGCCTGAGTGTATATGCGGGAATTTATGGCTCAGAGTATGAAAAGGTTGATTACTTTATTGATGATACATGGGTTGGAGCATCAAGCAAGATACCTTATTCGGTTGATATTGATTTTTCAAACTATGCCTTAGGTAAGCACACACTCAAATATAATGTGTCGGACAGCTATGGCAAGATTCATACAAGAGTTGTTGATTTCACGGTAACAGAGAATATAAAAATTAAGCTTGACGGTAATCTCCTTTCAGGACTTGACCAGCCGCCGGAGGTTATTGACAGCAGAACTCTTGTTCCTGTACGTGCGATATTCGAAGCAGTTGGTGCGAATGTTGAGTGGGACGGTGCGACTCAGACTGTTACAGCTACCAGAGACGGCGATGTAGTAAAAATGCAGATTGGTGATAAGAAAATATACAAAAACGGAACACTTTATGCAGAGTCAGATGTTTCACCAAAGACAATAAACGGCAGAACTCTTGTTCCGGCAAGACTTGCTGCAGAAGTTTTCGGTAAGACGGTTGGCTGGGAACAGAGCACAAAAACAGTAGTGATAAGCTAAATACGAAAAATAACCTGCATCAGCAGGTTATTTTTTAATCAAAATCATGTATGGAACCGCCGGTATAGCCGTGTTCCTCGTAGATGCGAACAATGTCCTCAATTGCTTTGAAATCCATTTTTTCGTCAACGCTAACCAAATCTTTGATTTGGCTAACGTTGACTGTATCCCCCGGCAGGTTTTGGTTCTTTTGCACGCGCAAAAGAACGGAAAGAGCAAAGACAAGAATAAATATTAACATAAAAGCTAATGGTAACTCTTTGTTTAATATTATTCATATACAGTATATAACGTCTGATTTTCTATACACAATCAACTAAACGCATTCTCTATATGGTTTATACTGTCCACAACACGTCCGTCGCCCTTTTCGTGATAATAAACCTCCACCACATCAAAACGGAAGGGGGTATCTGTCGAGCCAATGTAATAAAGTGCGGTTTTGATGATTTTTTGTTGCTTTCTATAATCGACAAACTCAGATGCTCTGCCGTACATAGCCGACTTTCTTGTTTTAACCTCCACAAATACGGTGTATTCACCGTCGGTTGCAATGATATCAAGCTCACCTACGCGGCAGTAAAAATTACGTTTGATTATTTTCAAACCTTTATTTTCGAGATAATCTGCCGCCGCCTGCTCACCAAAGTTTCCTATTTCCTTTTGCATAAAGCACCTCACTTTATAAGTTTAGTTAAAAAGCTCTTGCGGTGAATTGGCAGTACACCGTATTTAAGTATCGCTTCGGTATGAGCTTTTGTTCCATAGCCTTTATGCTTGTCAAAGCCGTATTCCGGATATTCTTTCGCAAGCTCTGTGATATAGCGGTCTCTGGTAACCTTGGCAAGAATTGATGCGGCTGCAATTGATGCACTTTTTGCATCGCCCTTTACCATTGTTTCGTGGGGAGTGGACATATTCTTTATCGAGTTTCCGTCTATAATACAGTAGTCTGCAGGAACTATAAGCCCGTCAACTGCTCTGTTCATTGCCAGATGTGTTGCGTTTAAGATGTTTATTTCATCAATCTCCGATTCTGTTGCAAATGCGATTGAATAGGAAATTGCCTTTTCGCATATTTCGTCAAAAAGCTGTTCTCTCTTTTTCTCGCTGAGCTTTTTTGAATCATCAAGACCTGCTATAAAAATATCATCAGGCAAGATAACCGCTGCTGCATACACAGCACCTGCCAAAGGCCCTCTACCTGCTTCGTCAACTCCTGCAATATGTAAGTATCCGTCATTTCTTAATTCTCTCTCTCTTAAAAGCAAGCTTTCAAAACGTGCTTTTTCTTCTTCCGGTGTTCTTTTCGGCATTTTTTTCGCCCCTTATAAAATTTTTTCAAAATAAGTATACCATTTTTTTCTGATATATGCTATAATTATTTTGAATAAATTTTGTATTTTACCACTTTTTGCACGGAAAGGAATGTTTTCAATGGTTCCATACACAAGAGAAATATCAGACCCGGTACTTATACAATATATAAT
>JAHAZB010000001.1 GCA_018384175.1 Eubacteriales bacterium | reverse complement strand
GATTTAACTACTACATCATCTCTACACTTAGATACTAATGCAACAAATTTTGAGATATCAGTAATCTTATTCAAAGATACTGTAATCTGTATTGTGTCAAAACTCGGTTCAACATCCTCACATATATGACAAATCATTCTACCTTCAGGAATAGGTTTGCCACACATCATACATCTTTCTTCGCTAATTTTTACCACTCCTCTTCTTCGTAATCCCATTCTTTCGATTTAATGCCGTGATACTCTAAAGCGCAATCATCAGAACAGAATTTATTATTATCATTATCTGTATAATACTCGTAATCTTCTCTTAATTCCTCTCCACACTGTTCGCAATAACCTCGCACTTTTGGTTCGGATGCATTTGGACATCTTGGATTACAAGGCGTCTGCCAACATTCACTACACATCATTACCCCTCCATTCAAATCCGCTATTATCATTTTCAATACAACCGTTGCAAGGAGTATTTTCTAACATATCGCATGTACCAAAATCAAAATCTTCGCATGACCACTCCCAGTCATGGAGACATCTTTTATCATCCCAACAACCTCTACCTTCAATATACTTTTCACATTCCTTGCCTTTGCATTCGATGTTATTTTTACAATAAAGGCAGATATTTTCGGATTTCATGATAAGTTCCATAAAATCTTCTTTAAGACGATTATATTTGTCTAAAAGTTCTTCGTAATTCAACTATGCACCTCCAGTTAAAAGACTTGTTTTATTGCCATAATTTCTGAATGCCATCCATAAGACTATTGGTTAATACGGCAGATGCCTCTTTCATATTAATAATTTTCGCATTGTATCTTGCTCCATCTTTAATAGCAAATAACTCCATATAGATACCATCATTAATAGGAACATTTCTCTTATCTTTATATTCAGTACATTCTGCATCTGGAAAGTTGCTAATGACAAATGGTTCTTTTACGCCTGTACATACATATTCTTCTGGCTTAGACTTAAAGTAACCCTTTTTAGCACAATCACAATCTCTACACCTCATATAAGTTAATTCTCCTTTCTCGTGTCTCCTTAAAAGCGTGGTTCTATTGGCATTTTTAGTCTATATATAGTGCTAAAAATCATCGTTTAGCACTATATATAGTATCCAAATTTTAATCATCTACAATATAGAGTCCGGTATAACTTCCTATACCGCCACCTTTAGTAGTCAATGCACAAGCTATACCATTTTGATGATACACCCTATACCCTTGTTTGTAATTTCTTGATAAATCTTTGCCATTATCAATCCACTTATTGCTCTCAATACCACCAACAAAAATTAATCTGTTGGTGGTTTCGGAAAATTTTCAACTGCTATTTGCACTACCTTACTATGTCGTTCTATTACACAGGGACTTATTCCATTAATATCAAATACTCTTCCTGCCGTATGACCACTTGGAACTGTATTCCCAACAACAATAAGTCTATTTGTATCTCCACAAGCAGAGTTTAATCTACTTGTGGCTTTGTAAAATTTTCATCACGACAAACATATGTATTATCGTATTGAGCCTTATAAAGATGCTCTGCCAACAACTTACAACAATCAGTAATAATGCCATTACCAGCTTGCTTATATAAATGTGTATCAGACACACCAATATCTTTTGCTTTATCGCAATCTTCAAATGTCAACCCCATCAGTTTATAACATTCTCTTGGTGTCAATTTACGAATTCTAAAATTCTCTACTATTCCAGTGTCGTTTGCTTCCGCTCTTAAAGTCTTAGAAAATCCTTTCATTGGTGGTCTATATCCAAATGTTTGACTTTGATTTGTTATTACACCACTTACTTCTCCATCGGCATCTTCTATAAATCTTTCATACATCTGTTGTTTCCATTCAGCATGAGATAATTTTGTTTCAACAACTTTTGGCATACGATTACCACCACTACAAGTATCAAGCGTAGGAGATAAACATTCGCTATTATACACTCTTCCGGCTTGTGGGTTTGGCTCTCTTTCGGTTCCGTAAATCTGTCCAACTTGTTCTAAAACAGCAGTGTCCTCAGCTTTGCGATTTGACACTCCTCTATCTTCTCTTGATGTTATGCAGTTTGCATATTCAATCATTCGAGTATCATTTACGGACTTGTCAATGCCAGATATAATCTTTACTGGGTCTTTATAGTCAGTTGCTCTTAACCCTTGGGATACCCCTTCGGCATCAAGAACTCGTACTCTATCCTGTACATTTTTATCTGGATTTAATGAACCCGCCACCTTAATATCTGTTCCTTTACTTTCTGAGAACAGCTTGAATTTCTTTGTTGCCACATCGCTCAAATAATACTTTTCATCGACGGTATCTTCGAGAATGTCTTTTAATCTTACTCCTGTGTCAAATGGAATTGGGAAAGCATATTTGCCAGTATCAATATCTTTTCTGATTGAAATTACAAACACTCTTTCCCTGTTTTGAGGAACACCACAATCCTTACCATTGATTATAGACCAATACGAATTAAAACCGAGTTCATCCAATACTTCGATAAGATTGTTGAAATGTTCAGCGAATTTCTTGCTTGCAAGATTCTTTACATTTTCAAACATTATGTATTTTGGGAGAGTGTTATTTTCCTTTGCTTTCTTCAATAACTTGATATTCTCCCACAATAAACTGCTTCTTGTACCACTATCGGGAGACAAACCTTTCATTTTGCCTGCAACGGAAATATCAGTACAAGGGAATGAACAAGTCCAAAAATCAGCATAAGGCAATTCTTCAATTCTGCTGATATCTCCTAAGTTCTTTGTAAGTTTACAAGCCAACCAGTATTTTTCAATATCATTAGTTTTCTTTTTCGCCAACTTAAACCAGTCAAAATGCTTGTCCTTTTCAGGTTCATAGCCTAAGTTTATGTCTGTAAGATGCTGTGCCATCTCATATCTTGACGGATACTCTGTGTATGTTTCTACCATCTCATTAGTAAGACCACAATGTATTGCAGCATATGAAAGCACAGCCTCTTTGTTAATATCCGAAGTATTTAATACTTCAATATCAAATAAACCAGAGTTTTCAAAACCTCTTTCTTGACAACCTATACCAGAAAACAGTATATTGGCTGTCAGTTTTACTTTTTCAACATTTGTATTCAAATTCTCTTTCGGAGTAAACTATAGTTTTATGTCCGGACAAACTTCCTTACTCCTTTCAAATTTTTATGTACACTTTATTATTCTCTAAATAAAATTTAAAAAAGTCCCCATTCTGCGAACTTTTCAAAACCGCCAACGGATGCAATATATTCTCTTGCCTTTTCCACAATTTCAGAATAAGGTACGCCATCAATTTCGGTGTCACCAATAGCACAGCATAAACTTATAGGTCTGCCAACTTCTTGTGCTTTGAGAAAAGCATAAATATTAACAGATACATCAGCCTTTGACAAATCTTTGCCATGAAGACCACCGCCCGTTACACTATCTGCCATATCCGAGCCGAGTTTTCTGTTAGTAGCACCAGTATCTACATTTGTACCGCCAGTCCAATAACCAAGAGGATTAATAGTAGCATAGGGACAAATCTTTCTTACATCATCTTCTTCTGCGTTGCTCTGACAAATAATGAGATTATCGCCATTCAAGATATACTTACCATCAAACGGGAACTCTTTGTAAATATCTCTTGCTATCTGTGCCATAACTTTCTGCTCAGATGTAAGAGGCATACCTTTAAATATACCATTATCACCACATTTAAAGCCATCGGTCTGATTGTTGGCAAGATGTATATCCTGTTTTACACATTTATAGTCAACCATAATTGAGTTGTCTTTTGTAATTCTATGTACTGCTTCACATACTTCAATTTTACTCACTTCAACAGAAGATTCAGCAATAATATGGCATACTCCATGCCCAATTAGCACCTCAACTGCAATTTTCGGATTTTCTTCCATATTATAAGCAAGGTCTACAATAGCACCTGCTATTCTATCTGCAACTTTATCAGGATGTGCCGGATTTACCTTTTCAATCATTAAAATTCCTCCATATCGTAATTTTCTGTACAATATATTATTCTCTCTTATCTTTCGATAAGTTCTACAATTTCTTGTTTTATTAAATCCTGAATGTATGGCTCTACAAAATAGGCACGACAACACCCATAGCCAGTCGAGTCTTCTACCCAAACTTCACCTTGTCGATTTTTATCTTGCCCATCCCACATATTTATACATTTCTTATCAATGCAGATGTCTATATATTTATCTTTAAGGTCGTCATTGATTGTTCTTGTAACACGTTTCGGATAGATAACTCTTTTAGATTCCTCAAACCCAAAGTCAGAATAAGTTTGTTTGAATTTCTCAATGTCTTTTACTATATAAAATTTCAGCATACCAGTCTCCTATTTTGTCAATAAAACGAGCGTTTTATCAGGTATTTATCGTATGTAAATTTCTCCTTGTATTATTTTATCTATCTGTCTACGATTAATATTAAATTTCCTGCTTAATGCTCTTATTCCAAATTGTCTGTCTCCAAGTATATAATGTTCTCTTATATAATCCGCCTCATCCATTGACAATTTCCTTTGAGATATATTAATACGCCCTTTATTCCTTTCAGAAAGTTTTTCTCTTTGTTCTTTTGTTACAACATGTCCTTTCATATGGAATCGCGAATGTTCTGATAATGACATCAACTCTAAGTTTTCAATTCTATTATCACTTTTATCGCCGTTCTTATGGTGTACAACTTCATCTTTGTTAAGTTTTCTTCCTAAGTGTTGTTCCATGATGTAGCGATGTTCATCACGTTTTATGCCATCAACTTTTATAGCTTTGTAATTTGCTTTAACCACTCCTTTATAAATTTGGCTGAGGCGGTGGGATTCGAACCTACAATAAGTGAGTCAAAGTCACTCGTGCTACCTTTACACTACGCCTCAGTATTTTGATTATTAATGTAGCATACAGACCTGCTTTACACTTATCTGTGCTCGTTTTCGTTGTTTGCATAACTATCTATGATAGCATTGTGATTATCAATGTCTTGGCACGTTCCATTAATAATCGTTTAGGATAGATCGGACTCGAACCGACGACACAATTTCCTCTTGCCAACTGAGTTACTATCCCGTGTGTAGATGTAGATGAACAGTTTTGCAGGTTCTGTTCCGTTGTAATGTTTCTTTCCCGACTCGAACGGGATGCAGTGACCTCGCTCACACTTCCTTCCTCAGTCCGCATTACTCTAGTAATTACTTATCTTTTGCCGTTGTTCCTACGGTTACTTAATAGCACCAATCTACATCTTTTATTAATTAGGCTGTTTCCTCTTTCGGTCTATATGTGCACCATAGCACCTTAGCCTTATTTGACATTTAACTATCATGTAAAGATAGCACCTATAATATTATTCTCCAAAAACCGATTTGAAACCATTAACAAAAATCTTAAATCTTATGTATAATTCAGAAATTGTTTCTGCTCTCCAAGGCTCACTGCTTTCTATATAAGTTAAGCACATTTTATCTTGATTTGTTATGTACTTGTTTTCTCTCACATATTCAGTAAACTTGTCCAGCAAACCTTCAAGATATTTTATTTCATCCTCTTTGTCGTCAAAAGTATATATCGTTTCAATACCAAGCATATATTCTTTCTTTTCTCTGTCGTATACAATATCTAAGTCGTTCATCGAGTATAAATTTGCATCTTTTGAAGTCAGGTCGTCCCAACTTTTAATACCCCAAACGAATTTTAAATCTCCGCAATTATACTCATCATCTTTATAATCAGGATATTTCTTTATCATCTTGCGATTATACAGTTTTGCATGAATATGTGAAAGCCACATCTTAATTTTCCAAAACATTTAAACACCACCTTAAAACTCAAATTTCATCGTGATTTTTAGGCTCTGAAACGCCCTATTTAAGCCATTTTTGAGATTGTGATTTTTCTTTCAAATTCATTTCTTTACAGAAATCACGATACTCTCTTGTGTATTTGTAACTATCACCGAAAATATTCATAACTGCCTTAAAAAGTTTGGGTTCATATTTTTCGATTATTTCTAATTCCTGCTCAAAGTCTCTACCATAAGGGCATCCGGCACAACCAGTTCTTTTGAGCCCATATTCTGTATAACATTTACTATGTAAAATATTGTAGTGTTCATCATATCTTTCTTTATCAGCGTTTTTATACCAGAACAAAGGACGATAATTGTCATATCCATCGCCATTATTATCAAAACAAGTTTCGTATGCATTGGCTCTTACTCCACCTTCGGCTTTGCGAATACCAACCACATTCAAATCATAATTGTTTTCAGACAATAACTTATGCGACACATCTTTTTTTGCATAGTCACAACACCTATTTGATATTTTGAACTGAGGTGGATTTTCAACGAGAAATTCTTTTAACCACTTATTACGAGAAATATTATGGGCTGGAGATGGTTTCTTGTTACACCACCACTCCAAAGCAGACTTACAACCGGGATACTCTTTTTGCAATTTTTCAAAAGATTTATCTTCAAATTGGAATCCCTTGCTTTGTAATCGTTTTATCATTTCACTTACATGTTTTGATAAAAATGGCTGTCCATATTGTTTACAGGTTGCAGGGATTGGTTTGATTGCTTTATACGGTTTAATCTCTATCCCATACTTTTCTTCAAGGTATTTCAGATGATCTTTTGTCGCCTGATATTCTAATCCCGTATCAAACCAAACATAATCAACTTTATTGTCTTTATCGCAATGCCATACTATATCTAACATTACATCACTATCAGAACCACCCGATACTGAACATATAATTTTGTTATACAATGGACTGTTGATTTTAGCCCACGCCCGAATAAGATTTTCACCTATAATTGAATGAGTTGGGCAGCTTTGAATTAGATCATCCATGTCTTTATATTTTTTTACTTCCAATGTATCTTAGGAGTAAACACTGTGTTTGCGGCATGCCAAACCTCTTACTCCTTTCATTTAATATGGCGTTTGCAACCGCCACACTATATTATTCTCCATAAATTTCTCGATAAAAGAGAAATTCTATCAATATTCACACAAATCAAAGCCCGTAAATCTCATCATAAAGTCTTTTTGGTTAAAATTTTCCTCATATGCAGTATACATTGGCTTGATAAATCCGTTTATTGTTTCGTTATCTAAACTGTTATCATATAAGATGTCATTAAACTGGCAATTTCTTTTGTTTTTAAACGGCTTTATTATTCTTAAACAACTTCCGTTTGTGAATGGTATAACAACTTCGTGCAAAGATGTCGTTAATGGACGATAATCCGCATCGTCTCTTGTTATAATTGTCTTTGCAATTCCTGAAACAGAATGTAGTTTCCCTTCATCGCAAGCGACAATAATTCCAGCTTTGTAATTTTCATAAAAATGACAACGGGCAATTTGTCTTCCTATTGCCGAATACAAATATCCTCGATTTTTCCCGTTCATGTATCTTTTTTTAATTATCAATAATTGTTACCTCCAATATTTACTTAACCCCTTTTTGAAATTCTCTGTTCTTAAATAATTGTCACGTCTTATGCCATGTAATCTTTGCCGATTTTTCTCTTGTCTATTAATTTCTTTTTCTCTTATTTTCTCAGCTTCTTCTAAATCTTTTTGCATTTTAGCAAGACATTCATCACAAACAAGAATTGCCATATAGTTATCCATTGTGACGGGCTGTAAAAACTTATGGCAACACCAACATGAACCACCACTACCCATTTATATGTTCTCCTTTACTTCTCTAAGGTAATTATGCGTTTTTCTTATGCAGAAATTCCATAAATTCTTCAAGAAGTGCCACGTCATCATCGGATAGCTTTTTGCCAGAACTCTCTTGACGCTTGGCGTTGTCAAGTTTTTCTGCAATAATTTCTGCTTTACTCACATTTTCTTCATCTTCAAGCTCAATAGCTGTTCTTACTATAGTAGTAAAATAGTCGTTGCTATCTAAACCTTTCCATATATTTTTAGCAGTCTCTTTGCCAAGTACCGCTTTAGTTTGCCTATATGAATATAAAATACCATTCGCATATCCAAGTTGATAAGCTTTTCCAAACGAAGATTCCGAAAATAGTTCATCGTATTTCTTTTGCAAGTATTTATCTGCTTTGTATTTACTCATTTCTTATCCTCACTCAATCCAAAAATATGTTACGTCTACCAGTTTGCTTGTCCAACTATCATTGCAAAAATCGCCCCAATCATCTAATATTTGTCGGAAAAATCTTTTACAGCCTTGAACAGTACCCCAACCATTTTTCGCCTCGTACCGTTTATACTTCTCTGGGTATTTAGTCAGTTCTTCATAGCCATTCACAATATATGGAATTACATCTTTACAGAGACCATTGTTTTGTTCATTCTTCCATTCAAGTCCGGTAGACTTTACAATCATTTCTCTTACGTTCCACGTGATATTTGCATTGCACTCGCCGACTCTTACATATGTATCTTCAAGCCCTTTTACTTTTACTTTAAATGCAATGTCATAACTCATTAACCTCATCACCTTCCTCGTCTTCTCGTTTTCTCCACGCATTGAGTACGGTTAAATACATTTTACCCTCTTTTGTTAACCAACTACCACCAATAGAACTTCCGTGTTCAAGAATTCCATGTGAATCTAATATATAGAGTACGAATTGCAATAACCCATAGTGTATTTCATTCTCTGTATCAATTTTTAAATCCTGCCCATACCGTTTTACCACATCTTCATATTTGAGTTTGTCTTCGCTCCACTCATTTCTTATGTTAAGTATCTTTCTTATCATTTCGTTAGTATTTTCTGGACGTCCACAACCACACATATCCATAACTTCAAAAGAAAAATAGTCCATTAATGGGTCTATTAAATACTCTTCATACCATTCATCACGGCATCCAGAATTAACGATATTGTTGTAAGCAATACAACTTCCGGGATACTCTTTAACAATAAATTCTGCAATTTCACTCAATTTCACGTCATTTCACCTCCTAAATTTGTCAATAAAATGTGTATTCTATTCGATACCTTTAATTTGTTGTGTTAATACTTCAATAATATGATATTGTTTCAATCTCTTCATTGCTATAGCTTGAACATAACTCTTCCAGTCAAAACCTACCAAAACATTTTTAATATCATCGTATAAGTCTTTATTGTTGATTTTTATTTTATATTCACCAGAATATCTCTCATCTCCATAAAGAATTTTACCCGCCGTTCCATCACCCCAATAGCACATACGCACATCAAAATCTTTAAGATTATAATCTTTGCAATCTTGACGATATATTGTTACGTCTTTTAATTTTGAAACCGGCTTCTTATTTAAGTTGCCACTTTCAGGTCTTTTAAATATGTTAAAACAGCAATGAAGGTCTCTGTCTGTATATCTTTGCGTTCCCAAATCTTCGCTATAAATCAAATCGAATTCATATAAGAAATTACTATTATTTAATTGACTAATTGGAAGAATAAAAGCTATGTAATCTGCAATCTCAGTCGATTTTTTATAAAACTTTTGAGCCATACTTAAACATCTGCCATAAGGCGGGTTTCCTATAACTAACCTACCCCAAAGGTATTTAATGTCGGCTGTTAAATAATCAGATTTAAAAATATGTGTAAATTCTGATTCGCACTCTGGTTCTATATCGTAAGCAAAATGAGGATATTTTTCTTTGTAATGAAGAAACTACCATCGCCAACGCTCGGTTCTATAATTTCAGATATGTTGTTCTCACCAATTACCTCTATCGCTTTATCCCAACAATAATTAGCAATCGAGATTGGTGTGTAATATTTATCATTTTGTAATTTTGATATTTTTACCACCTCAATTTCACCATAAAATAAATGTTTAATCAAGTCTTTGCGCCGTAATGTTAATGGCGTTTTCATTAACATCACATCCAAGGTAGTTTCTACCAAGCTCTCTAGCAACAACACAACTTGTCCCACTACCACAAAAGAAATCTGCAACCAGCCCATCTTTCGGGCAACTGCTATCTACTATCTTATACAAAAGTTCTTTTGGCTTTTGAGTGGAATAACCTACCCTCTCGGTTTTGTCGTTTTGACCAAGCATATTGATTTTCCACACATCATCCATAATCTTGCCCCTGTTATCATAATATTTCTCTTTCTCGTATCCTCTTGGAGCCGTTGGCGAATATGCTTGTCTTATGTATTCGCTATCTTCGTTAAAATAATAATCCCTTGTTTTACTATATCTGAATATAGTGTCGTGTCTCTTACCAAAATCCTTCTTTTTTCTGGGAGCGGAATTATACCACCAAATAATTTCATTCCTGAAATTTCTAATTCCAAAAATGTTGTCTAAGCAAATTTTGATATAATGAGACATATTGTAGTCACATTGAATATAGATTAAACCGGTGTTCTTTAACACTCTACACATCTCAATAAATCTGGGTTTATACCACTCTATTGCGTCTTTGGGCGTTCCTAAATTATCATTGTAATCCTTGAAATTCTTTCCTGTATTGTATAATATATCGCAATATATCAAATCAACGCTTTGGTCTGGAAGCCTTTTTAAAAGTGTCAAGTTGTCTTCACAAAACAATTTGTTTGTATATTCTATTTGTTTCACCTCCTGTTAAAATGAGTGTTTAATTTATTTTTATTAATTCTATTACGCCCCCTTAACAGCCCACGTTATATTATTCTCTATTTGTTTTTAATTTTGTGCAAAAAAAATAAGCCCGAAGGCTTATTCTAAATTTTTAAGTATGTTTTGCAGTTTTGTATTTAACTTTTGATAATTTTCTAATGTTTCTTCAAAAACCAACTCGCCATGCAATTTTACTTTTTCATCTATGAAACCACAATGGTTTAAAACTTCATGCCAAGTTTTAACACCTATAAGTTTTGCAATAGTTTGAGTGTTTGGGGTCTGGGGGTTACGAAGTTTATTATATGTGTACTCGGTTGGCTTTCCATATTTTATGTATTGACTTTTAAAGTCATCAATCCAATATTCGTCCGGCATTACGCCGTAAACTTTTGCTTGTTTTCTTTTATAATATGTAGTATAATTTATTTGTAAATATTTATCTAAAGTCATTCCTAATGTCAATTTAACCGACAAAGGTCGTGGGAATTTACCATTGTATTTTTCATACATTTCCTGTTTTGTCGGGAGTCTATTATGTTGTTTAATAAAATCGTCAAAAGCCTGTCGTATTGCGCTTTCCGTCCATTTTCTTGGTCTCATAAATACCTCTTTTCTACTAAGTACGTTCATAGGTACAGCATAGGTCGAAAATTGTACATTAAGCTCTGTATCAAAATTATCTATCGCTTTGATAAGCCCTATACACCCCACCTGAAACAAATCATCCGGATTTTCTCCTCTGTTGGAAAAACGCTGTATCACACTTAAAACAAGTCTGAGATTCCCCTTTATAAACTCTTCACGAGCAATTTTATCACCGTTTTTTATACGTTCAAAAAGTCTGTCCTTTTCTTCCTTTGTCAGTACCGGCAGCTTTGATGTATTTACACCGCAGATTTCTACCTTGTTCATAATTTGATGTGCCTCCCTTTCCGAATATGTACATCTGTCGGTAACTGACATCTTTATTATCGCACGTAAGGCAAAAATATAAACCTGCTTTTGTAATATTTGTTAAACCTTGCACAAATTTTCTCTTATTTTTTCCCGTTTTTAATGAAAATCAAAAAAAATCCTTTCCTTAATAAAAAAAATACGAATAGTTATTGATTTTAGCGAAAAAAAGTGTTATTATAATGTATGGTATAATTTTATAAAAATTATAAGTAATAACACGGGCATTGTTCAAAAGACACCGCCACGTTACAACAAGGAGGAAAAATCCAATGGCAAGAAAAATGAAAACCATGGATGGTAACAACGCTGCGGCTTATGCGTCATATGCGTTTACCGATGTTGCTGCCATCTACCCAATCACGCCATCATCAACCATGGCGGAGGTTACTGACAAATGGGCAGCTGCAGGACAGAAGAATATCTTTGGCCGCACTGTTCAGGTAACCGAAATGCAGTCAGAAGCAGGTGCTGCAGGTACCGTTCACGGTTCACTTACAGCAGGTGCTCTTACAACAACTTACACAGCTTCACAGGGTCTTCTTTTGATGATTCCTAACATGTACAAGATTGCCGGTGAGCTTTTGCCGTGCGTATTTAACGTATCAGCACGTGCTCTTGCATCACATGCACTTTCTATCTTCGGCGACCATCAGGACGTTATGGCTTGCCGTCAGACTGGCTTTGCAATGCTCGCATCTACAAACCCGCAGGAAGCTATGGACCTCGGTGCTGTTGCACACCTTACAACAATTAAGGCAAGAGTTCCGTTCCTTCACTTCTTTGATGGTTTCAGAACATCTCACGAGTACCAGAAGGTTGCTTGCTGGGATTACGCAGACCTTGCAGAGATGGTTGACTGGGATGCAATTTCTGCATTCAGACGCAGCTCATTGAATCCTGAGCATCCTGCACAGCGCGGTACAGCTCAGAACCCTGACGTATTCTTCCAGGCCAAAGAAGCTGCTAACAAGTACTATCAGGCAGTTCCTGAGATTTGCCAGTCCTATATGGATAAAGTAAATGCTAAGATTGGCTCAGATTACAAGCTCTTCAACTATTACGGTGCTACTGACGCAGAGAGCGTTATCATCGCTATGGGTTCAGTTTGCGATACTATCTCTGAGACAGTTGACTATATGAACGCAAACGGCGAGAAGGTTGGTCTTATCAAGGTAAGACTTTACCGTCCGTTCTCAGTATCACACTTCATCGATGCTATTCCTTCAACTGTTAAGAAGCTTGTTGTTCTTGACAGAACAAAGGAATCAGGTTCAGTCGGCGAGCCACTTTACCTCGATGTTGTTGCTGCATTGGCTGGTTCTAAGTTCGCATCAGTTCCCGTTTACGGCGGCAGATACGGTCTTGGTTCAAAGGATACAACTCCTGCTCAGATTATTGCAGCATTCAAGAACACAGAGAAGAAGCAGTTTACAATCGGTATCGTAGACGATGTAACAAATCTTTCACTTGAGCTTACAGAGAATCCTGACACAACACCTGCAGGTATCACAAGCTGTAAGTTCTGGGGACTTGGTGCTGACGGTACTGTTGGTGCTAACAAGAACTCTGTTAAGATTATCGGCGACCACACAGATATGAACGTTCAGGCTTACTTCGACTATGACTCAAAGAAGTCAGGCGGTCTTACAGTATCACATCTCCGTTTCGGAAATGCTAAGATTACTTCAACATATCTTATCAACAAGGCTGACTTCGTTGCTTGTCATAAGGCTTCTTACATCAGACAGTACGATATGGTACAGGATGTTAAGCCGGGCGGCGTATTCCTTTTGAACTGCTCATGGAATGCTCAAGAGCTTGAGGAGCATCTCCCCGGTCAGGTTAAGAAGTACATCGCTGACAACGATATCAAGTTCTACACCATCGACGGTGTTAAGATTGGTAAGGAAATTGGTCTTGGCAACAGAATCAACACTGTTCTTCAGTCTGCATTCTTCAAGCTTGCTAACATCATTCCTGCTGAAGATGCAATTCAGTATATGAAGGACGCAGCTACTGCTTCCTACTCAAAGAAGGGCGACGCTATCGTTAAGATGAACCACGATGCTATTGATAAGGGTGCACTCGAGGTTGTTAAGGTAGACGTTCCTGAATCATGGAAGAACGCAGAAGCAGAAGACCTCGGCGTTAAGCACGAGGGCGAAGGCAAGCTCCTTGATTATGTAAACAACATTCTTGTTCCTATCAATGGCTTCCGTGGCGCTAAGCTTCCTGTATCTGCTTTCGAGCCGTATGCAAACGGTGAAGTTCCTCTCGGTTCTTCTGCATACGAAAAGCGTGGTATTGCTATCGACGTTCCTGTATGGAACCCAGAAGCATGTTTGCAGTGTGGACTTTGTTCATATGTATGTCCGCACGCATGTATCCGTCCTGTAGTTCTTAATGAAGAAGAAGCTAAAAATGCTCCTGAGGGCACAAAGACAGCTACACTTCGTCAGCTTGATGGCTACAAGTTCGGTATTACTGTATCAGTTCTCGACTGTACAGGTTGTGGCTCTTGTGTAAATGTTTGTCCTGAGGTTAAGGGTGTTAAGGCTCTTACAATGTCAGGTCTTGAAACTCAGCTCGACGCACAGAGCGCATTCGACTTTGGTGAGACACTTGCTCCTAAGGCAGACGTTCTTGACAAGTTCGCAATTTCAACAGTTAAGGGTTCACAGTTCAGAAAGCCGTACCTTGAGTTCTCAGGCGCTTGCGCAGGCTGTGGTGAAACACCTTACGCTAAGCTTATAACACAGCTCTTTGGCGACAGAATGTATATCGCTAACGCAACAGGCTGTTCATCAATCTGGGGTGGTTCAGCTCCTTCTACACCGTACACAGCAGATGCTGACGGCAGAGGTCCTGCATGGGCTAACTCACTCTTTGAGGATAACGCAGAGTTCGGTTATGGTATGTTCCTCGGTCAGAAGGCTATCAGAGAAGCAAACCTCGAAAGACTTGCTAAGATTTCAGATGCTGAACCTTCAGTTAAGCCTGCAATTGATAAGTTCCTTGATACAAAGGATTGCAGTGCTTGCAACAGAGTTGCAACTGAGGAGCTTTTGAAAGCTATTTCAAACCTCAATTCTGAGGATGCTAAGAATGTAATCGCTGATAAGGAATACCTTGCTAAGAAGTCTGTATGGGTATTCGGTGGCGACGGTTGGGCATATGACATCGGCTTCGGCGGTGTTGACCACGTTCTCGCATCAGGCGAAGATGTAAACATTATGGTATTCGATACTGAGGTTTACTCAAATACAGGCGGTCAGTCTTCTAAGTCTACACCGACAGGTGCTATTGCTCAGTTCGCTGCAGCAGGTAAGTCTGTTAAGAAGAAGGATTTGGCTGCAATTGCTATGAGCTACGGCTACGTTTACGTTGCACAGATTGCTCAGGGTGCTGACTATAACCAGTGCTTGAAGGCAATGCTTGAGGCTGAAAGCTATAATGGTCCTTCACTCATCATCGCTTATGCTCCGTGTATCAACCACGGTATTAAGGGCGGTATGAGCATTGCTCAGACAGAGGAGAAGAAGGCTGTTCAGTCAGGTTACTGGCACCTCTTCAGATTCGACCCGAGACTCGCTCTCGAGGGCAAGAATCCGTTCCAGCTTGACTCTAAGGAGCCGACCTTGAGCTATGAGGACTTCCTCATGGGCGAGGTTCGTTATAACTCACTTGCACGTGCTAACCCAGAAAGAGCAAAAGAGCTCTTCGCTAAGGCTTGTGCAGATGCAAAGGCTAAGTATGAGCATCTTGTTGAGCTTGCTAACAAATAATTAAAAATAATGAATGCTGACTTGTGAATTTCACAAGTCAGCATTTTTTTAATTTCACTAAACATCATAGTATAATTAAGAAATAAAACTTGCTTTAGAAGTAAATATCACGATAGAGTTATCAAGCATAAAAGATATTCTTTCTGCTATGTAAAAATAATTTTCTATAATGTGGTTACCTATATCTTTATTTTCGGACCGTCGAGGACGCCGGTCCCTACAATATTTTGTTTTAGTACGTTGTAAACGTATTTTTCTGTTTACTCTTGCATTTCCACAAAAATTATGATATTATGTATAAGCAACATACTTAAACTATACTCTGGGAGTATATACAATTGAATAAAATAGTTCTTTCATCGACAGAATATGCAAAAAACGCATACTCCAAGTCGGTGAGAGTAAATTTCGATTTATATATTCCGTAGTTTTAAGTGTGTTGCAAACCTTATATACGGGAGTCCCTGCGTTTTTTATGCGTGGCTCTTTTATAAGGGCTGCGCATTTTTTAATTTTAGGAGGTTGCAACACATATGAAGCTTAATATCAGTCTTTTCTCAAAAGCAATAGCAGAATCAATTGAATGGAAGATGGAAAACTCAGATATCGACTTTGAAGAAATGGTAAATACCGAAGCCGTAAGAATCCTTAACGAAATCCACGATATTCTGGATAATAAAGGTGCTGACGATTTTGAAACTGTCGAAAATATTGTACGTGTGTTTGAAAAACACGGCTTGGATGGTGGTCTTTGCCACGATTTCGGATAATATATTGGTGAATTTACAATGTTTTTTCTTGCAGAGGTTTAATCCACCAAAATTTTTAACAACGCATAAATACAAAAGAACTGACACCATACTGATGTCAGTTCTCTTTTTTATTATTCAGGTTTTTTCTCAAGCTTTAACGGAAAATCACCAAGTTTATTTACCTTAAAGCCGTTTGCCTTGTATTCCTCATAGTTGAATGCTTCAAGCTCGTCTATCGCAAGCTTGTGGAACTCATAGAAGTTCTTCCACCACTCATAGCCTGAGCCAAGCTCTGCATTAAGGTAAGCATCAACAATATCACATCCCATTGCAGGTGCAACATAAAATGCACCCATTGCAAGAACGTTTACACCGTTACCTGTAATTGCACGAAGTGCGGCAGGAACACTCTCAACAACGCCTGCGTGAACGTGCGGGCACTTGCTTGCTGCAATATGTATTCCCATTCCTGTACCGCAGAAAAGAAGTGCTCTTTCAAATTCGCCCTCAGAAATCATAGAGCCTGCACGAAGTCCTACTCTATGGAACATCAAATCTGTGTCATTCGGGTCAGAATCAACCTTTACACCTACGTCTGTGATTGTCCAGCCCTTTTCTCTTAAATGCTCACAAACTGCCTCCTTAAGCGGAAAGCCTGCAAAGTCTGCTCCTACCAAAATCTGCTTATCTTTTACTGTTTTCATAATACTATCTCCTTTGTAT
>JAHAZB010000029.1 GCA_018384175.1 Eubacteriales bacterium | reverse complement strand
CTGACATCATTATCCTTTATAACTGACATTGATATATTGGGATTTTCAAAAGTAAGCTTTTTAGGTCTTGATACTTTACAGATAATTGCAATAATTGAAATTGCAATTGCTTGTTTCTGCTTCTTTCCACAAACGGATATTGGAATAGAAGTAATACAAGTTCCTAAATCAGACAGAAAACTGACAAAAAGAACCCTTGTGGCAACTTTCCTGATACTGCTTTTAATACCGCTTACTATTTATATCGGTGTTTTCTTCTTGGGTGACAGAAAGTATTATTTTATAAGCTTACTTATCATTCTTGAAACGATGATACCGTTTTTGATGGTATTTGAGTCGAGAAAACCAAAAGCAAGAGAACTTATAGTGATAAGTGTATTGTGTGCCATTGCAGTTGCAGGCAGGGCGGCATTCTTTATGCTTCCTCAATTCAAACCTGTTGTTGCACTTGTTATAATTGCAGGCGTATGTTTTGGTGGAGAAACGGGGTTTTTGGTCGGCTCAGTTACCGGATTTGTTTCAAACTTTTTCTTTGGACAAGGTCCGTGGACACCGTGGCAGATGTTTGCTTTTGGAATTATAGGTTTTATTGCAGGAATACTTTTCAAAAAAGGATTCTTACGGAAGACAAAAGCATCACTTTGCATCTTCGGTTTTTTAGCAACACTTGTAATATACGGTGGGATTATGAACCCTGCATCTGTTATTATGTGGCAAAGTAAAATAAATTGGGATATGATTGAAGCCGCCTATATTATGGGAATACCATTTGATTTAATCCATGCACTCGGAACTGCCTTTTTCTTGTGGTTTATATCCGAGCCTATGATAGACAAGATCGAAAGAATTAAAATTAAATATGGATTGGTTGAAAGATAGTTTATATCAATATATGATAAGCCTTAATTAAAGAAAAGCGGAATTGAGAAAGCATATAAATCTCGGTTCCGCTTATTTTAAATCTTCGAATAGAACAAAATAATTAAATCAAAACGGAAATGAAGCTGAATGATTTCAAACTCGTTTCCGTTTGTTTTTTTATAAAGCTAAATTCGCTTACAACAGAAAATATGGGTCCCACCTGCCTGTGTTTTTGTGTGTTGTATAAATGTATCCACCAAGATTGTATTGGAAAGGAATGTGATATTTATGTCAGGATATATTACATTTGAAGAAAGATTAGAGATTGAGAGTATGATATTTCAAAGATGCTCTTTTGGAGAAATCGCAAAGAAAATCAACAAAGACCGTTCCACTATTTCAAGAGAAATCAGAAGGCACTCTATTATTGAAAAAAGCGGTTACAGCGGTTTCGGTTTTAATGCTTGTGTACATAAGGAAACCTGCAAAATGGGTATGGTGTGTGGAGATAAGTGTGTTAAAACCTCTTGCAAGTTGTGCAGAACCTGCGGACATTGTAACGACTATTGCCCTAAATTTGCAGAGCAGGTTTGTATCTTAAGAATTAAGCCTCCGTATGTTTGCAACGGATGTGATGAAAGGAATAAATGCACTCTTGAAAAAACAGTTTATAGTGCGGTTCAGGCGAATATTATGGCTGAACAGGAAATCTCAATCTCCCGTAAAGGAGCATTGTGCGATGAAGCTGAAATAGCAAGGTTAAATGCCTTTGTAACGCCGTTGATTCTGAATGGTCAATCTGTTCATCAGATTTACTGCAACAACGCTGATACGCTGATGTGCAGCGAAAAGACATTATATAATTACATTGATGCAGGATTTTTTGATGCAAGAAACATAGACCTTCCAAGAAAGGTGCGATACAGACCACGCAGAAAAAAGAAAGAATTTAAGGTTGATAGAGGTTGTTATATCGGCAGAAGCTATGAAGAATATCAAAAGCTTTTGAACAAAAAGACCGATATTCACCCTGCACAAATGGACTCTGTAATCGGTACTGTAGGCGGCAAAGTGTTGTTAACCATACATTTTCCTCATACGAGCTTTATGATGGGATTTTTGAGGAATTTTAACACTTCTCAGTCGGTTATTGATATATTTGAAATGCTATATGTAAAGTTGGGCAGAAAATTGTTTGAAAAGATTTTCCCTGTCATACTTACAGACAGAGGTTCGGAGTTTTCTAACCCAAGAATGATAGAATATACTAAAGATGGAATTCTTAGAACAAAAGTGTATTATTGTGATGCAGGATGCCCTCATCAAAAAGGTTCTATCGAGGTAAATCATGAGCTTATTCGCAGAGTATTACCAACAGGTGTTACCTTTGATAATCTGACTCAGGAAAAGATTGATATTATGATGAATCACATTAACTCATATAGCAGACTAAAGCTCGGAAACAAAACACCATTTGAAGCATTTGAGTTTTATTACGGTTCTGAACTTTTTGAAAAGTTGGGATACAAACAGGTAGAAAAAAATCAGGTTATTATTAACCCGAAATTACTTAAAAGATAATTAAAATGATACGGTGGATACACTCAATATTAGGTGGGATACAGGGGTAGCATTTTGAGTTACAAATTTTTTACCAAAGCAACTATCCCTTATTGGCATGCAAAAATGCTTGTATTTTGAGAAAATAGGTATTGCATTTCGCTTACAAATCGTGCATTTCAGATTACAAACCTGCGTTTCAATTACAAAAGTCGCATTTCGTTTTACAAATGCGACTTTTCGGATTACAATTGAGCTTGAATCTTGTTTATTTTTCTGGAAAAGACAAAAAACTCTCGGAAAATCCACAGTTTTTCTTGAAAAATACACATTTATGTGGTATAATAAAATATGATAGGGTTTATAGTACCTGTTATCCACATAAAAATACAAAAAGAGGTGTAAATTTTGTACTCCGATAAAATAGATGATGTTTTTCTTAGACATGCCGCAGATATTCTTGCGGATACAAATACAGGCTTAACCGGTAGTGAAATAGTAAAATTTTGCAATAGTTATGCAATTGACTTTAATGTAAATATCCCCATTACTTCATCAAATTTTGGGAGTTTCGGTTCTGTTGTTCCCAATAAGCGAACAGCTTTATATAAAAACCTTGTTGCATTTAATGCTTGCCAGCAGTTCAAGATTATAAAAGAATTGTCCGAATTAGATAAGTTTGCAAATAATGAGGATGTAAAGAAATTGAAAGCACAGTTGTATGAGCGTTTCGGCATATTTGAAACTACAGCAACTCATACTAAAGAGACAACCACTTCGCAAGCAGCAGATGTAATTGCTGAAGTGCTAAAAGTGTTGCTTGATATGTACAACAATGATGACGAGATGTATTTGGTTGATGGTGACGCAAGACTTTCTCATATAAAGAACTACGAAAAAGTATTAAACAGAATGAAAGCTCAGGGATATTTCACAAAGCTAAGTTCTGATGTGCTTGGTGGTTATGAGGTGGAACTATCAGAGAAATGTTTTACATATCCCCAAAACAAAGGTGTTGTCGTCGACAGTGTGGTTGATGAACCAAAAAAAGATCTCCCGTCTGTATTTGTATCATACAATCATGGCAGTTCTGATTTTGTAGACAAAATTGAAAAATCCCTTGCCGGAATTTGCAATATAAAACGAGATAAAAATGAGATTGGAGATTGGGGAAGTATCTCTGATTTCATGAAAACAATCCGCAAGGAAGACTTTGCAGTATTAGTTATTACAGACAAGTACCTCAAGTCTACAGCTTGTCTTTTTGAAGTTGTTCAGCTTATGAAAGATGAGAATTGGGATAAGAACACAATGTATGTTGTTATGGAAGATGCCAAAGCAATATACAGCGTTGTTGAGCAGCTTCGATACATTGAATATTGGACAAGCTATTGCGAAGAACTTTCTGAAGCAATAAAGGTGTTACCCCCTGAAACGACATATAAACAGAGCGAAGAACTAAAAAAAGCCACAACAATTAAAAACGAAATCGGAGAATTTCTAAATAAAGTATCAGATGCAAATAACCCATCTACAGATGAGGTTATATCAAGAATTAAGCATAGGATAAATCCAGCCCTATTTTAGAGTTAATACAAACGGAGGAATTGAAATGAGTATAAGCTATAAAAAATTATGGATTTTGCTTGCGGAAAGAAGCTTGTCAAAAGTTGATTTACGAAAAATGGCAGGAATTACTCCCGGAATACTCACAAAATTAAATAAAAACGAAGTGGTTTCTTTTACAATGCTTTTGAAAATCTGCGAAGCACTAAAATGTGACATTGGAGATATTGTGGAAGTTATACACACGGAAAATAGCGAAAAATCAATCAAGGAATGAACCGGAGGAAGATATAATGGCAAAAGCTGCTAAACCTAAAAAAGAAATAACTATGGAAGAAGCATTATGGAAATCAGCGGACAAGCTTCGTGGTTCCGTTGAGCCTGCGGAGTACAAGCATGTCGTTCTTTCCCTGTTCTTCCTTAAGTTTGCAAGTGATAAATTTGAAAAACAAAGACAAAAGCTTATTGATATGGGTTATGAATCACAGATTGAAAAGACCTTTGCATATACAAAGGACAATGTATTCTTTATCCCACCCGAAAGCCGTTGGTCTTATATTATAGAAAACGCAAAGCAGGACGATATTGCACTTAAAATAGATACTGCTTTATACACTATTGAAAAAACGAACCCTGCCCTAAAAGGTGCGTTGCCTGACAATTACTACTCCCGTTTACATATTGACACCTCAAAGCTCGCATCCTTACTTGACGAGATTAACCGCATCAATACTAATGACGAGGAAAATGATATAATCGGCAGAGTGTATGAGTATTTCCTCAGCAAATTCGCTCTTGCAGAGGGTAAAGGCAAGGGAGAATTTTATACCCCGAAATGTATTGTAAACTTAATTGCAGAAATGCTTGAGCCGTATGACGGCGTACTTTATGACCCTTGCTGCGGTTCGGGCGGTATGTTTGTTCAGTCAATTAAGTTCGTAGAAGCTCATAGCGGAAACAAGAAAAAGGTTTCTATCTATGGTCAGGAATATACAAATACTACTTTCAAGCTTGCTAAAATGAATTTGGCTATTCGTGGAATTTCTGCTAACCTTGGCGAAGAGGCGGCAAATACATTCAGCAACGACCAACACAAGGATTTAAAAGCAGATTATATTATGGCAAATCCACCCTTTAATCAGAAAGAGTGGCGAGGTAATGACGAGCTTGTTGACGATCCTCGTTGGAACGGTTACGAAGTTCCGCCCACAAGTAACGCAAACTATGGTTGGATTTTGAATATCGTTTCTAAGCTTTCACAAAACGGTGTTGCAGGATTTCTTCTTGCCAACGGTGCCTTGTCTGATGACGGAACAGAGCTTAAAATAAGAAAGCAGCTCATTGAAAACAATCTCGTGGAAGCTATCATCATTCTTCCGAGAAACCTTTTCTATACAACCGACATCAGCGTTACTCTTTGGATTCTGAATAAGAATAAAAAAGCCCGAACTGTTGAACAGAACGGAGTTTTAAAACACTACCGTAATCGTGAAAAAGAAATCCTTTTTATGGATTTAAGACAAATGGGTAGTCCTTATGAAAAGAAATATATTGAGCTTACCGACGAGGACAGAACAAAGGTAACATCTGTCTATCACGCATGGCAGCAAGAAGGATACGAAGAAACATATCAGAATGTTCCTGAGTTCTGCTATTCTGCATCATTTGAAGAAGTTGAGGAAAAAGGCTTTACCCTTGTTCCGAGCAGATATATTGAATTTATAAACAGGGATGAAAATATTGATTTTGATACAAAGATGAAAACTTTGCAGTCAGAACTGAAAGAATTACTGATAGCCGAAGAAAAATCAAAGGCAGATTTGCTTTCGGTATTCAAGGGGTTAGGCTATGAAATTAAATTATAAATTAGGCGAATTGATACGAAACATAGATGTGAAAAACAAAGACTTGCATTGCAACAATTTAAAAGGTCTAAGCATGACAAAAGAGTTTAGAGCATCAACTTCAAATATTGTTGGTACAGATCTTTCAAAATATAAAATTGTAGCTTATAAACAATTTGCGTGCGATTTTATGTCTGCTATACGAGTTCACAAAATGCCTATTGCTTTTAACTCAGAAATGGAAGAAATTCTTGTTTCACCTGCGTATGCTGTTTTTGAGGTTATTGATGAAAATATAATCCTTCCCGAATATTTGATGATGTGGTTTAGAAGAAGTGAATTTGATAGATATGCCGATTTTAGAAGTGATGCAGCAATTCGAGGCGGATATGGTTGGAATGAACTATGTGAAACTGAAATAAAGCTTCCTAGTTTAGAAGAACAGAGAAAAATAGTTCAAGCATACAAGACAATTACAGACAGAATTGAGTTAAAGAAGCAGATAAATGATAATTTAGAAGCCACGGCGAGAGCATTGTTTCAAGAGCAATTTGGCTCTTACTATGGGCAAGACGGGCTTCCGGATGGGTGGCACTACACAAAACTTGAAAACCTTTGCAATGTAAAAGGCGGCAAGCGCCTCCCAACAGACTGCGAACTGCTTGATACCCCAACAAATCATCCATACATAAG
>JAHAZB010000026.1 GCA_018384175.1 Eubacteriales bacterium | reverse complement strand
ATATAATATATGTTATGATATATAACGTATGATAGTATTTACTATTATTTTGTGCGACCTTTACTATTTATATAATCATCTTTTAGGAGAGGATACTGTGGAAAAGCTTGTTGTTAAGGGTGGGAATAAGCTCAAGGGAGAAGTAACTATAAGTGGCGCTAAAAATGCTGCAGTTGCTCTTATCCCTGCTTGTTTGCTTATTAACGGAACTTGCAGACTTGAAAATCTTCCGAATATCAAGGATGTAAATCTTTATCTGAAAATATTAAAAAATCTCGGTGCCAGAATAGACTACATAAACGAAAACACAGTCGACATTGACTGTTCAGGTGTAGAATCACACAAGCCCGATGAAACTATGACAATGAAAATGCGTGGTTCTACCTATCTCTTGGGTGCACTTTTGGGCAGATGCCGTAAATGTGTTATACCACCTCCCGGAGGTTGTGATTTCGGAACACGTCCCATAGACCAGCATATCAAGGGCTTTGAGGCTCTTGGTGCAACCGTAAAAACAGAGTACGGTATGATTGAGGCAACTGCCGACGAGCTCAAGGGTGCTAATGTCTATTTTGACGTAACATCAGTAGGTGCTACTATAAACGTAATTCTTGCTGCCGTTTTGGCAAAAGGAATATCTGTTATAGAAAACGCTGCCAAGGAGCCGCATATAGTTGACCTTGCAAACTTCCTGAACGCAATGGGTGCAAAAATCCGTGGCGCAGGTACTGATACAATCAAAATAACAGGTGTTTCTTCACTTCATGGCGGTTTTTATTCAATAATACCCGACCAGATTGAAGCAGGAACATTTATGATTGCTGCTGCTGCAACTCGCGGCGATGTATTGATAAATAATATTATTCCACGACATTTAGAACCGATAAGTGCTAAGCTTATTGAAGCAGGTGCAGTTGTTGAAGAATTTGATGACAGTATAAGAGTGTATGTTCCCGAAGGAACAACCTTTAAGCATATAAACTTTATTGCACTTCCATATCCCGGCTATCCCACAGATATGCAGCCACAGCTTGTAACCTTTCTATCAACCGTTGATGGTACAAGCTCTGCAAGAGAAGGTGTCTGGGATGACCGTTTCCGCTATGTCGGTGAGCTTATACGTATGGGTGCAAATATACGCGTTGAAGGAAAGCTTGCTATTATAAACGGAGTTTCACGTTTGATGGGCGCACAGGTTCGTGCAACAGACCTTCGTGGCGGAGCAGCTCTCATAATTGCAGGTCTTATGGCTGACGGTACAACCTTTATCAGCGACATATATCATATCGACCGTGGCTATGAAAACTTCGAACAAAAATTCATAAATCTCGGCGGTGATATCCGTCGAATTACAGTTGTGGAGGGGCACTGATATGCTTCGTTCACTTATAAGCGGCAGTTCAGGTAACTGTTCGCTTCTTTCTTATAGAAATACAAATATTCTTGTAGATTGCGGCATGAGCGGGAAAAGGCTTGACGAGTTATTGTCAGAATTAAACCTTTCCGGAATAGACCTTGATGCAATACTGGTTACACACGAGCATATTGACCATATTAGCGGAATCGGTGTGGCATCAAGAAAATATAATCTTCCCATATATGCGACAGAACAGACACATCTGGCAATGAATATAGGCAGAATTGCCGACGAAAACATAAAAATCATTGAGCCTGACAGACCTTTTGAAATAGGTTTTGTTACAGCAGATGCATTTTCAATTCCGCACGATGCCGCTGACCCCGTCGGATACAGATTTTATTGCGGAAAAGACAAATTTTCCGTCGCAACAGATATCGGAACTATGACAGATGAACTCTTTGACAGCATTTCGGGGAGTAAAGCAGTTATTCTTGAAGCAAACCATGATATTGATATGTTGTTGAACGGAAGCTATTCCGAGCCATTGAAAAGACGAATTTTAGGCAATTTCGGTCATATGTCAAATGAGCTTTCCGCAAAAACTGCGCTTGCACTTGTTAATCGCGGAACAACGCAGATTATGCTCTCGCATCTGTCAGACGAAAATAACACCCCCGAGCTTGCCTATAAGACAGTATCAGAAAGACTTGAGGACGGCGGTGTGAAAGACAGCGATGTTCAGCTTATTGTTGCCAACAGATATGAGGTGAGTACATTTTGATGACAGTCTCAATAGTATGCGTCGGTAAGCTTAAAGAAAAGTACCTCAAGGACGCAATAGACGAATATAGAAAACGTTTATCACGTTTTTGCAAGCTTGAAATAACCGAGATACCTGACGAAAAAACACCTGATAATGCTTCTCAAGCAGAGGAACAACAAATTCTTCTTCGTGAGGGCAGGAAAATCCTTTCTGCCATAAAAGAAGGTACACCGATTATTGCAATGTGCGTCGAGGGCACTCTCGTTTCAAGTGAGGAATTGTCAGAAAAGCTTTCAGCTCTTGCAATGAACAGCGGTCGTGTAGCTTTTATTATAGGTGGTTCTCTGGGTTTGTCCGACGAAGTAAAATCGAAGGCTATATCAAAAATCAGTTTCGGCAGGATTACGCTCCCCCATCAGCTTATGAGAGTGGTTTTATCCGAGCAAATCTACCGCTCATTCAAAATAGCAAATAATGAATCATATCATAAATAAAGGTCTTGCATATGCAAGACCTTTTACTTTTAATTTTTACCCGGTTTATTTCTTAAACCTCTTAGCTGTACAATATCGTACTTCTGCGGAACATAGTTTTCTATATACGAAACTGCATCCTCGTTATTGTCGGTAATATGGACAAGCTTACGGCAGCCGTTGGTCATAAAATGATATTCAGTAGTGTAGTTTATCATATCAATCATTTTATCATAATATCCGTTGATGTTAAGAAGTACAATCGCCTTTTCGTGTCTGCCGAGTTGTTTTAGAGTAAGTACCTCAAAAAACTCCTCATACGTACCTATTCCACCCGGTGCAACTATAAACGCATCTGCCTTTTCTTCCATAATGAACTTTCTCTCACGCATAGTTTCCGTTCTTATCATTTCGGTACACTCTTTGAAGAGAATGCCGTCTACGTTAAAGAATGTCGGTACAACTCCTATAATCTCACCGCCATGCTTATGTACACCACGTACAACAGCACCCATAACGCCCTCGGCTCCTGCGCCAAAAACAAGCGAATGTCCTCTGGTAGACATAATCTCACCAAGTTGTTCGCCACTTTCGATATAGCTTTTATCTATAAGCGCACTCGATGCACCAAATACACATATTTTCATATCATCAAACCTCCTTTTGAAAAAAATAACTCTATTAGCATATGTTCAAAATCGCGAAATTATTACCTTTACTTAACTGTTTCGCTAAGCCACTTTTGCTTGCGTTCACTTGCACGCGCAAGAATATTCTTAAGCCCTTCTCTATCTCCTGTTTTTGTTGCAAGCTTAATAGCATCAAGACTTTCCTTAAACTCATCAATTCTGTCGCAAAGAGCATCCTTATTTTCCAAAAACAGTTCACTCCACATATCCGCATTTATAAGTGCAACTCTTGTACAGTCCCTTAAGCTACCTGCCGAAAAGGATGCCGACCGCTCCAAAAGCGGATTATCACAAAGAGCGACCGCAACAACGTGCATAAGCTGACTGGTGTATGCAATCATTGCATCGTGTTCCTCCGGAGAAGTTGTTACAACATGGCGACAGCCAATATATTCAGCCATACTTCTCACAAGCGAAACTGCCCTTGCCGAATTGTCTTTAGCCGGAGTTATAAGATAGCTTGCTCCATCAAAAAGTGTGTCGGTAGAGCTTTTGTATCCTCCGGTTTCTCTACCTGCCATCGGGTGTCCGCCTATAAATTCCACACCATCCGGCAGATATCCTTCAATTCCTTTTAAGACATAGCCTTTTACACCTGAAACATCGGTAAGAACTGCATCCTTCTTCAACAGATGTGCATTTTCTCTTACAAACTCAACGTTCTTTTCAGGATACAGACAGAGTATAATCAAATCAGATTCACCGACAATACTTTTTCCGTCGATATATCCTTTGTCAATTACACCATCACTTTCGGCAAGTCTCAATGTTTCGGTATCTATGTCCACGCCGTATATCTTTGCGTCCATAAACCCTCGTAATCTTCTCACCATTGAACCGCCTATAAGTCCAAGACCTACTACCGTTACTACCATACTACATCGCCTCTTTCTTATATTGTATTGCATATTTAGGATACCAATTCTCTATAATTATAACAAATCACTTAAACATTTTCAACACAAAACACAAAAAATACTGTCTGAAACAAAAAATATTCTCAGACAGTATTTTATGATTACACTTTGTCAAAGCATATAACAGCCTTAAACAAATCACCATCAATTATAATATCAAAGCTGCCGCCCATAGCCTCAACATATCCTTTTGCAATAGCAAGTCCAAGTCCGTTACCGCCGTCCGTTCTTGCCTCATCACCACGGACAAATCTGCAGGTTATTTCATCAGCATCAAACTCCATCTCATATGCTGCTATATTTTTTATTTCAATCAAAACCTGACCTCTATCTTCATATGCTGTGAAAAATACTCTCGTATTCTTCATTGAATATTTTATGGCATTATCTATTAAGTTCCCAAGAACTCTTGACATCTTTCTGCCATCTGCACTTATATACAAATCCTTTTCCGTCTTTACCAAAAACTGCAGTCCCGACTTTTGGATTTCGTTGTCATTTTCACCCATAGCCTGACTTACAAGAAGTGCGCTGTCCAGCTTCTCAAGGTTAAAGCTTTCTGTACCGCTTTGCACCTTGGAAACATCAAATAAATCCTGGGTAAGATTTTTAAGTTTCTGACTCTTCTTGGCAATAATTGCCACATAGTCCTTTGCCTCATCCGCCAGTCCGTCCACTCCTGACAAAAGCTCTGTATAGCTTATGATTGATGTAAGAGGGGTTTTGAGGTCGTGCGACACATTTGTTATGAGTTCTGTTTTAAGTTTCTCTGCTTTTAATTTAGCTGAAACACTCTTATTAAGACCATCTCCTATTTCGTTGATGTTTTCTGCCAAAATCTTCATATCCTCACTCTTGATATCCGTGATTTTATAAGACAAATTGCCTGTTCTTATCTCCTCTGCACCTTTTTTTATTTTGTCAATATCCTGAGCACGATAAGCAACAACAAATGCCGCCGCTCCGAAAAGCAGCAACGTCAAGAAAAATGTTGCAATACTTTCAAGCAAGAACAGTCCGAATATCCCGACAAGCGCAGTATATACAAACAGCATCACCACAAGCATACGAGCAGTCTTCTTAAACAACACTCCTGACATAAACCTCTTATATGCTTTAGTTTTTTCAAACATCCATTTTAATACCTTTACTAAAAATTCCCATACAAATGTTACAATAATACATACAATACTCGTTGATATAAACATTCTGCACTTTATTTTTCTAACCATTGACAATAAGGAATTTAGTATAAGTGCGCTTCCTATCGTCGCTGCGATTCCCGTACTCATTCTAAGTATATATCGAGGCACATATCCACGCTGGTATCCATCAAACAATATCACACACAATGCGACAGCAAAAACTCCGACAAAGCCGATAATTGCAAGATGTACCTCCGTCCATATATTATCAACCCACATAGGATTTATTTCACCATCTGCATTTTTGCCGATGGTACAGATAAGATACACAAAGAGCAATAATGCACAAATGATGTAGCTGAACACTTTTATAATGCCGTTCTTTACAAGCATTGACTGCTCAAGCCACAGCTTTTCACATTCCACCACGTAATCTTCATTTATACTTGTACATATAACGATTTCATCGTTTTTGATAATATCGGTCATTTGCTCCATTGAATTAAAATAATACGGCACGGGAATTGTTTCCTCACGTATCTGACTTCCGTCCATATTCCTCTCGTAGTACCTATAAAATCTTCCGTTTTTGATTTCCTCGGCACGTTGGGCATTACAGTTTGTAAATACCTTTCCGTTTATAGAGACATAATACCGTATTTTATAATAGGATGTCAGATGTTCCAGTTCGTGAGCAATGCTGTTTACAAAGTTCCTCCCATCAAGCAGTTCTCTTTTTCGGTCATTATCTCCGTTTTCTAAATGAAACCTGTAATATGTACTGCAAATTGCACTTTCCACCTCGCTGAGGACTGCAGACATATGATGTGATTTCTCAAAGGAGTCTTCAAAGCTGTACATATGATATTCCCCGTCAAAATACTTCACAAATTCGTTAATTACACCCAGAACAGCCATTGTAACGAATGTTATAAATATGATTACTGCAACAACCTTGGTATAGCTTGAATAAACAAATCTCTTCATCAATATACCCCCTAATCAACCTTATACCCAATACCCCATACTACCTTCAGATACTTTGGCTCTTTTGGGTTTATTTCTATCTTTTCTCTTATATGCCTTACGTGTACGGCTATGGTGTTATCTCCCACTACCGTTTCCTCATTCCACACATTACGGTAAATCTCCTCGGTCGAAAACACACGTCCTCTGTTTCTCACAAGAAGTTCCAAAATCTTGTACTCAATCGGTGTAAGTCGTACATTCTCACCATCAACGTTAGCCGTTTTATTCTCCGTATTCAATGATAATCCGTTAATGGTAATTATTCCGTTTTGCTTGCCAATTGAGCCAAGAGTTGTGTAACGTCTTAGCTGAGATTTAACTCTCGCCACAAGCTCGGACGGATTAAACGGTTTTGTAACATAATCGTCAGCACCTGCGGTTAGTCCCAAAATTTTATCAGCATCCTCCGATTTTGCAGAAAGAAGAATAACAGGAATATTTCTTGACTCTCTCAGCTTCATCAAGGTTTTTATTCCGTCAAGCTTTGGCATCATAACATCCAGAATCATAAGATGCACCTCATTATCGGAAAGTATATCAAGCGCATCAATACCGTTATAGGCTTTAAGCACCTTATACCCCTCACCACCGAGAAATATTGATATACTTTCTACTATCTCTCTGTCATCATCAACGACAAGTATTTTCATTCTTTTCTCCACCTCCCTATTATATAATAAC
>JAHAZB010000046.1 GCA_018384175.1 Eubacteriales bacterium | reverse complement strand
AAGAAACTGATATTAAACTGTCCGTTTCCGATAAGAGAAATACAAACCGATAACGGAACAGAGTTTACCAGAGCTTTGATAAGCGATGACAGTAAGCCTTCGTTGTTTGAAGAAATGCTTGAATTATCCGGTATAAAGTATCACAGGATAAGGGTAGCAACACCAAGACATAACGGCAAAGTGGAAAGACAACACAGAACGGATGAAAAGAGGTTTTACAAGAAAATAAAGATGTATAACCTTGCCGATGGCAGGCAGCAGCTTGCTAAATACAACAAGAAATCAAACAATATACCAAAGATATGTTTAGGGTTTCTCACACCAAATGAAATTCTCGACAAATATTTAGAAGTGATGTGAGTAACTAAGGCGTAAGCAAAGCTTTGCTTACGCCCTGAGATATTATATCATATGCGTTTTGTCAAGGTAAGACTGCATAGCAGTTCCACCTTGACAAGGGTAATTCGGGGTATAACTTTTATTTTTTACGAAAAGTGTCACCCATCATTGACAATTGTACATAACCTCACCATAACTTTTAGCTGTTTGACTTGACAATGATTTTGAATTGTACTATAATTTATATTGTTAATTTACAGATAAATCAAGGAGTTATATAGATGGTACAAATAATAGGTGTAAGATTTAAGAAGGTAGGTAAGGTTTATCACTTTGATCCTGCAGGAGTAGATGTCAAAGCGGGCGATACTGTAATTGTTGAAACATCGCGCGGGATTGAAATGGGCGAAGTGGTTGTCGGTGTTCATGAGGCAGATGACGATATAGTAAAAAAACCATTAAGACCTGTTCTTCGTCTTGCAACAGAGGATGATTTCCGTGTTGTAGAAGAAAACAAAAAGAAAGAAGCCGAAGCATTTGCTCTTTGTAATGAGAAGATTGCAAAGCACGGTCTTGAAATGAAGCTTGTAGAGGTGGAATATACCTTTGATAATTCTAAGATTTTATTCTACTTTACTGCTGACGGAAGAATTGATTTTCGTGAGCTTGTAAAAGAACTTGCGAATGTTTATCGTACAAGAATTGAACTGCGTCAAATAGGTGCAAGAGACGAATCGAAAACACTCGGAAGTATAAGTATTTGCGGCAGGGAGCTTTGTTGCGCTCAGTTTTTGGGTGAATTTGAACCGGTTTCGATAAAGATGGCTAAAGAGCAGGGCTTGTCGCTTAATCCGACAAAAATCTCAGGTACTTGCGGCAGACTTATGTGTTGCTTAAAGTTTGAGCAGGACACATATGAGGAATTGCTTCAGGTTACGCCGAGACAAGGCTCTGTGGTTGAAACACCAGACGGAATCGGAACTGTTGAATATGTCAGTCTGCTTAAAGGTCAACTTAAGGTTGGTATAGAAAATGACCGCGAAAAAGTTCACAAAGACTATGCGGTAGACGAAGTAAAGGTGATAAAAAAACCGAAGTCGGACAGATTTTTAGAAAAAAATGACGAAGAATTGCTTAAAGGTCTTGAAGATTAAATAAAACTGTGTTAAAATTAGTCATAGACATAATTATACGGAAAAAACCGTAATGTATGTTTTAACGATAAAACGCGTTTAACGGATATTATTCGGGTGGCGTGCGTTTGGTAAGGAGGTGTTTCCCGATGGCATACAAAATCAGTGATGAATGCATTAGCTGTGGTGCATGTGCAGGCGCTTGTCCTGTAGGTGCAATCAGCGAAGGTGATGCAAAGTACGTTATTGATGAGGATAACTGCATTAGCTGTGGTGCATGTGCAGGTGTTTGTCCGGTAGGCGCTCCTCAGGAATAATCTAAAGCAAGTACAACACAACGCTCGGATTTACTTCCGGACGTTGTGTTGTTTTTTTGTTAAAAATGATAAATTAGTAGGCTAAAAGATACTATATTTGGGTATTTAGAACGAATTGCTGCAAATATGGACACAATATGTTGACATAGTATAAAGAAAATGATATTATATATGTGTATCAATAATGGAAATAGATACAATAATGCGTTGGGAGGGCAGGAAGTAAGATGAGAAGAAAAATGGCACACGAATGGGAAGGCTTTGTGCCCGGAGCATGGTGTGATGATATAAATGTCAGAGATTTTATTTTGAAAAACTATACACAGTATGACGGTGATGAGGAATTTTTGACTGGTCCGACAGAAGCTACAACAAAATTGTGGGATATGGTATCTGAACTCGCTAAAAAGGAAAGAGAAGCAGGTGGTGTACTTGATATGGACACTGACATTGTTTCTACAATAACTTCACATAAGGCAGGATATCTTGATAAAAAACTTGAAAAGATTGTAGGTTTTCAGACAGATAAGCCGTTTAAGCGTTCGTTACAGCCTTTTGGCGGAATAAGAATGGCTCAGAATGCCTGCAAAGAAAATGGTTATGAGGTAGATCCTGACATTGTAGAGATTTTTACAAAGTATAGAAAAACGCATAATCAGGGTGTATTTGACGTTTATACACCGGAGATGCGTCTTGCAAGAAAGTCTGCAATTATCACAGGATTGCCTGATGCATATGGCAGAGGCAGAATTATAGGTGATTATCGTCGTGTTGCTCTTTACGGTGTGGACAGACTTAAAGAAGATAAGAAGCATCAGCTTGATACATCACTCGTTAGAATGACAGCAAAGAATATGCAGCTTCGTGAAGAGCTTACAGAACAGTTAAGAGCTTTAGATGAGCTTTGCGAGTTGGGCAGAATTTACGGTTTTGATATTTCACGTCCTGCACAGACGGCTCAGGAAGCTATACAGTGGTTATATTTTGGATACCTTGCTGCTGTTAAAGAGCAGAATGGTGCTGCAATGAGTCTTGGAAGAACGTCTACTTTCCTTGATATTTATATTGAAAGAGACCTTAAAAAAGGACTTATAACCGAGGAACAGGCACAGGAATATATAGACCATTTCATTATGAAACTGCGTCTTGTTAAGTTTGCGAGAACTCCAGAATATAATGAACTTTTCTCGGGCGATCCGACATGGGTAACAGAGTCGATTGCAGGTGTTGGAATTGACGGAAGACCTCTTGTTACAAAGAACTCTTTCAGATACTTAAATACTCTTGATAATCTCGGAACAGCACCGGAGCCTAATATGACAGTTTTGTGGTCAGTTAACCTTCCGAGAAATTTCAAGGAATACTGTGCAAAAATGTCAATTAAGACATCTTCTATTCAGTATGAGAATGACGATTTGATGAGAGTAACACATGGCGATGACTATGCAATTGCATGCTGCGTATCTTCTATGAGAATAGGTAAGGAGATGCAGTTCTTCGGTGCAAGAGCCAATCTTGCTAAGTGCTTGCTTTATGCAATCAATGGCGGTATGGACGAAAGACTTAAAATTCAGGTAGGACCCAAATACCGTGCAGTCGAAGGAGATTATCTTGATTTCGATGATGTAATGGAAAAGTACGATGCAATGATGGAATGGCTTGCCGGTCTTTATGTAAATACACTTAATGTCATTCATTATATGCATGATAAATACGCTTATGAACGTATTCAGATGGCACTTCACGACCGTGATGTTAAGAGATATTTTGCAACAGGTATTGCGGGACTTTCTGTTGTTGCAGATAGTCTTAGTGCTATTAAGTATGCAAAGGTAAAGTGTATTCGTGATGAAAGTGGAATTGTTGTTGATTACGATGTTGAGGGTGAGTTCCCTAAATATGGTAATAACGATGACAGAGTTGACGAAATTGCAGTTAATATAGTAGAGCGCTTTATGGATAAAATCCGTAAGCACCACACCTACAGAGATGGAGTTCCGACTATGTCCATACTTACTATTACTTCAAATGTTGTATATGGTAAGAAGACAGGAAATACCCCTGATGGCAGAAAAGAAGGAGTACCACTTGCGCCGGGAGCAAATCCTATGCATGGTCGAGATACACATGGTGCTGTTGCATCGCTTGCATCTGTTGCAAAGCTTCCGTTTGATGATGCTCAGGATGGTATATCAAATACCTTCTCAATCATACCTGGTGCATTGGGTAAAGATGATAAGACGTTCTCGGGCGAGATAGACCTTGATAGTCTTAAGGAAGAATAATTATGGATAAGGATTACAAGAAACTGGTGGATATGATTGATAACTGCATCAAAAACGGTAGCGGTCATATCAATGTAAAAACCGGAGAAGTCAGCAATGTAGAGAACTGTGCAACTGGCTGCTGTGAGGGCGGTGCGTGCAGTGTACCTACATTGCACAAGGATATTGATGATTAATAAAGGAAAGGGTGATTTATATGGCAACTCAACAGGTTGATAATTTAGTTACATTACTGGACGGATATGCAAAGCAAGGTGGACATCATCTTAATGTCAATGTGTTTACAAGAGAAACTCTTCTTGATGCTCAAAAGCATCCTGAAAAATACCCACAGCTTACAGTACGTGTGTCAGGTTATGCTGTAAACTTTATAAAACTGACAAAAGAACAGCAGGATGACGTTATTTCAAGAACGTTTCACGCTAATATATGATGAATACGGTACGGATATTTTCCGTGCCGTTTTACATATAATAAAAAAACCGATTGAAAAATGGAATTGATTGTTGTATAATATAATAAAAGTATAAATAGGAGGGATAGTTATAATGTTATATAAAGACAATTATGAGAGATGGATTAATAGACCTGAGCTTAGCGAAGTTGAAAAAGCAGAGCTTTTTGGAATCGCTGATAACGAAAAAGAGATAGAAGAACGTTTTTACAGAGAGCTCGAGTTCGGAACTGCCGGTATGCGCGGAATTCTTGGTATGGGCACAAACAGAATAAATATATATAATGTGCGTCAGGCGAGTCAGGGCGTTGCTGAATATGTAAAAATCGAGGGGGAAGATGCTAAAAAAGCAGGTGTACTTATTGGTTATGATACGCGTAACTTTTCTCGTGTATTTGCGGAGGAGACCGCAAGAGTTTTGTGTGCAAACGGAATAAGAACATATCTTTTTCCAAAGGTACATTCAGTTCCGGAGGTTTCTTTTGGTGTAAGAGAACTTGGTTGTGCGGCAGGTGTTATGATTACAGCGAGCCATAATCCTAAGGAATATAATGGTTATAAGGTGTACGGCCCTGATGGAGGACAGCTTCCCCCGGAGGCTGCAAAGACTGTAATTGATGCAATTGCTGCATGCGATATTTTTGATGGAGTAAAACTGGTAGAGTTGGAGGCTGCGTTTAACTCTGGATTGCTTACTTATACTGAAGACGCACTTGATGAAAAATTTATAACAACAGTTATGAAGCAACAGATAAATCCAGAGTCTGTGCATCAGGTTGCTGATACAATGCGTTTGGTTTATACACCATTTCACGGCACCGGTTCAAGACCTATTAAAGAGGTTTTGAAAAGAATAGGCTTTAAGAATGTAATTGTAGTTGATGAACAGGATACTGAGGACGGTAATTTCCCGACTGTAAAATCACCGAATCCTGAGAATAAAGAGGGCTTTACAAGAGCAATTGAGCTTGCGAAAGAAAATGATGTCGATTTAATTATTGGTACTGACCCTGATTGCGACAGAGTGGGAATTGTTGTTCGTGATGCAGAAGGTGAGTACAGAACACTTACCGGAAACCAGACAGGTGCACTTTTGGTTGAGTACATTTTGCGTGCAAAACAAGAGAATGGAACCCTTCCTGCAAATGGTGTTGTTATAAAGACTATTGTAACAACAGAGCTTGCGGCAGCTATTGCAAAAGCATATAATATCGAAATAATGAATGTTCTTACCGGTTTTAAGTACATTGGCGAAAAGATGACATCATTTGAAGAAACAGGCTCTAAAACTTATCTTATCGGTTTTGAGGAAAGCTATGGTTATTTGGTAGGAACACATGCAAGAGATAAAGATGGTGTGGTCGCTACAATGCTTATTGCGGAAATGGCGGCATACTACAAGACAAAGGGAATGACTCCTTATGAGGCTCTGCAGAATATTTATAAGAAATATGGCTATTTTGTTGAACGTACAGTTTCTGTAACAATGCCCGGTAAAGATGGTATGGAAAAGATGGCAGAACTTCTAACGAATTTGCGTAAAAAACCGATTGAAGCTGCAGCAGAAATGAAGGTTACTTCTGTAACAGATTATCAGAATGATGATACAGATCTTCCGAAATCGGATGTCTTGAGCTATCGCTTGTCTGACGGGAAAACATACTTTATTGTAAGACCTTCCGGTACAGAACCCAAAATCAAGATTTATCTTGGTACGGCTGCAGATAACTATGATGCAGCAGAGAAAATTATAGATTCTGTTCTTGATGATGTAAAATCACAGCTTGGATTATAATGTGTAAATAACAATGGTATATCGTAAATTTTGCGATATACCATTGTTTTGTTTAGAGATTTGTGATAAAATTTATTATGACAAATAAGCTTATCTATATCGTAGTGCTGAATGGGGGGTGGAATAATGAAAAAATATTTATTTCTGATTGTAATGGTTATTTGCATTTTTTTGAATGTATGCATGGCAGAAACTGCGGTTGTTAAAGGAAATATTTATTCCACTGATATTTTGGCATATGTTAATGGACAACCGGTTAACAGCTACAATATTGGGGGAAAGACTGTCATAATTGCCGAAGAACTCGATGGTTATGGATTTACGTCGGAATATGATGAGCTAAATCGCAGTCTTTATATAAAATCATACTTTAACGATTGTTATAACAGCTTTCCTGAAATTGGTCGTAGTAGCCCAGGTAAGATTGTTGGCTCTGTTTATGATACGGACATCAAAGTATATTTTAATAGTATTGAAATAAAAGGATATAATATAGGTGGCAAGACTGCAATTTGTATTGAGGATGTTGGTGATGTTGCTGATAGTGTAAATGCTGATTATGGTTACTCGAAATATCTTTGCAGATATGAATGGGACTCAGATAACAGAACAATTTCTATGATGTCGTATATAAGTAACGGACAAAATATTCTTGGTGTGTCTAGGGTGTATCACAGATTTATAGATAATGTAATATATACATATCCTGATGACTATTGTGCGCAAAGTGATTATATTTCATTTATAGATGGGGAGTATGTTGATACATATACTTATACAGAAGATTTTGAGAAAAATATATTGAAACCACTATTTCTTGATATAAACGGCAATCTGACAGAGGTTGGGTATGCTGTTGCAAATCCGAATACAAGTAACAATGTTGCAGAAATTTATGTAAAAGATGTAGCAACAGTAAAAGAGATGATAAGGTCGGTAAAGTTGCCGCATAAAAATCATAATGAAGCTGTGGAATATTTCAGCAAAAGCTTTGAGGTTATTGACAAAATTGAAAATGAAAGTTATACTATATTACAGATAAATGATAAACAAAGAGGTATATTATTTGCTTATATCAATAAATCTGGTGGATTTGTAGTAGATAGTTTTTTTGCACCTTATGCTGACCGTGAAATCAAAATGTGGTTTGATGAAAAAAACGAAAAATGCTTTAGTACACAGCGTGTACCCATACGCAGGACCACATGGCGCTACAACGATGCAATATGTTTCAGAGCTGGATTTGTATGATTATGAATAGTAAATCGAAATAGAAACTATAATGAAGAAACGAGAGGTAATAAAAATGAAGACAAAAGAAGGATTTATGCTTAGAAATGTTGCCGGAAAGGACATTGTAGTTGCGGTTGGTACGGCTTTGATGGACTTTAACGGACTTATCAGCCTTAACGAGACAGGGGCATTTTTATGGAAAGAGCTTGAAAAGGGTACGGATTATGATGCTTTGCTTTCCAAGCTTCTTGATGAATATGACATAGATGAGGCTACTGCAAAGGATGGATTGGATAAATTTTTGGAGAGTGCACGTGCTGCAGGTCTTGTTGAAGAATAATTTGCAAATATCATTTTCTAAAAAGAATTTATTGTAAAATGCTTGCATTTTATGTGTTTTTGTTATATAATAAAATAAATATATATGGGCGATGAAGACCGGGTCCTGTGCGACCGAAGGACGTGAACCTTGTCAGATGGGGAACCAAGCAGCAATAAGCGAGACCGCGGTGTGTTGCAGAAAAACCCGGTTGGAGCCTTTTATGTAAATTAGCAGGGAGGCGGAGATATGGCATATCAGGCAATTTATCGAAAATGGCGTCCGGCTGTTTTTGAGGATATTGTCGGACAAGGACATATCACCGGAACCTTGAGAAATCAGATAACGAGCGGACAGGTTTCTCATGCATATTTGTTCTGCGGAACAAGAGGAACAGGAAAGACAACTGCAGCGAAGGTTTTTTCGAGAGCAGTTAACTGTCTTAACCCTAATAATGGTTCTCCGTGTAATGAGTGTGAAATATGTAAGGGGATTCTTGATGGCTCTGTAACTGATGTTACGGAGATAGATGCTGCATCTAATAACGGTGTAGATAATATCCGTGAATTAAGAGATGACGTAAACTATGTTGCACTTAGAGCAAAATACCGTGTCTATATTATAGATGAGGTGCATATGCTTTCTGATGGTGCCTTTAATGCTCTTTTGAAAACATTGGAGGAGCCACCATCACATGTGCTTTTTATTTTAGCAACAACTGCACCGCATAAGGTGCCGGAAACAATACTTTCCAGATGTCAGCGCTTTGATTTTAAGAGAATTCGTACTGCGGATATCATAACCAGAATGAAGGAAATTGCATATGGTGATGGTCTTCAGATAACCGATGATGCATATATGCTTTTAGCAAAGCTTGCAGACGGCTCGATGAGAGACGGCCTGAGCATTCTTGAAAGATGTGTTTCAGCGTGTGGTGAAAGTATTACGGTAGAAGACATTACATCTGTTCTTGGCATAGCTGACACTGATGCGGATTTCAAAGCTGCAGATGCTATTGCCAATGGTAGTGCGGCGGAAGTATTATCTCTTGTTAACACCCTTGTTTCTGATGGCAAGGATTTGAATTTGTTTATAGATTCGCTTATTTCTCATTTTCATGATATAATGATAGCGAAGCTTTCGGATAAACCTGAAGATATAATAGAAACATCGTCAGAAAACTTACTTAAAATTAAGCATCAGGCTGAAAAATTGTCTTTTGAAACACTTTCGAGGGCTGCAGATATATTAAATAATGCCCGTGCTGATGCTAAATGGGTAAAGTCGCCGAGGATGATTTATGAACTGGCGCTGATAAAGCTCACCCGCCCAATGCTCGACGATTCGAAGGAAGCATTACAGGAACGAATAGCAAAGCTTGAAGAAGAGGTAAAAAACGGTATAAAAGTTAGTGTAAGTTCTACGTCGGAGGCAGAAAAGGTTCAGGAAAAACCAAAGAAAAAGGAACCGTCTTCAAGGTTGTATGTTCCGCTTGATGTAAGCAGTCTTACAACGGATACACCGGTAGTTGTTGCTGCACGTAAATGGGATGTTATCGCAGGTAAAATTGCTAGAAAAACTCCATACCTTGCAGGTAGTGTGGTAAATAGAAAAATCACCATAGACGGTGAGGGTATAATTCTTCTGTTTGATACAAATGAACGTATGCGTAAAGAAATTGCTGCTACTTATATCAGCATGATCAGAGATGCAGTCGAAAAGGAAACTGGACGTGATTTTGTTGTCAAGACAGCATACACAGAAGACTTAGAAGACAATATAGTTGATTATTGGAATGTTGCAAAAGGAAACAGTAGTGAGGAAAGTCATTCGGAAACGACACAAAATATCAGTGAAGATAACATAGAATCTGATCCTATGGACAGAATATCAAATAATTTTCCTGAAATAGTGGAGGTTACAGACCAAAGTGAATTTCTTGACTATCAACCCGGAGAGGAAAGCTTTGAACAGTCTGAATTTGAAGATGATAGAGAAGAATTCTTTACAGATGAAGAACAATCAGAGCTCGATGGAGAGTAAATATATTTTAGAGGAGATTTAGTAAATGGGTAAATATAAAGGTTTCAGCGGTGCCGGAATGAACACAAACAAAAACGTTTCAAACGTTGTAAAGCAGGCACAAAAGATGCAGGAGCAGATGACACAGATTCAGGCGGAGGTTGAGGAGAAGACTGTTGAATCGGTTGCCGGAGGCGGTATGATTAAGGTAACGGCTAATGGTAAGAAAGAGATTCTTTCCATAAATATTGATCCTGAAGCTGTTGATCCGGATGATGTTGAAACTCTTGAGGATTTGGTTATAGTAGCAGTTAATGATGCTATAAAAAAGGCAGACGATATGATGAACGAGGCAATGCAGTCTTTGACCGGAGGACTTAATATTCCGGGTCTGTTCTGATATGTACGCACCGGTTATAGAGCTGCTTGTTGAGCAGTTTGCGAAGCTTCCCGGAATAGGCAGAAAGAGTGCAGAAAGACTTGCATTTCATATTCTTGACAATATGAGCGAGGCGGAAGTTGATGAAATGTGTAAAGTGATATCTTCGACAAAGAAGAATATTTCATTTTGCCCGGTTTGTCAGAATCTTACCGATACAGCTCCATGTTCTGTCTGTTCGTCTGAAAAACGTGATAAGAGTACAATATGTGTTGTTGAAAGCCCGAAAGATGTTGCGGCTATCGAAAGCACAAATGAGTATAACGGGCTTTATCATGTTTTGCATGGTGCACTTTCGCCGATTGATGGAATTACACCTGATGATTTGAAAATTAAAGAGCTGTTGTTGCGTCTTAACAGTGATGTTGACGAGGTTATTATGGCTACCAATCCAACAGTGAATGGAACAGCGACAGCGGTTTATATACAGAAACTGCTTCAGCCGATGGGAGTTAAAATTACACGTATAGCACATGGCATTCCGATAGGTGGCGGACTTGAATATACCGATGAAGCCACACTTGCAAAGGCAATGGAATGTAGACGTGAAATGTAATATTGCGCATAATTTATTATATAAAATTATATTGAAAGAGGTTAGTTTTATGAAATTTAGAACAATTGCTATTGCTGCAACTATGATGCTTGCTTTTTCAGTGAGTGCTGTGGCGGAAAGTGCAGTAACTTCAGACAACGGAGTTGGAAATGTTTTTACTGGAACAGATGCTCCTGATAATCAAAATTTAGTTATGGCCGTTAATCCCGGTGATACAATCACAATAGATATTACCGGTGCAGAGGACAGTATTACATTGATTAGCTATAAAGGTACACAGCCTGAAGCTGGTAATATGCAGTACATAAATCAGTATCCTAAAGCTGACCAGTCTATATCTTACATTATAAGAGATATTGATAACACACAAAACGGATTGTATCTGTTAATGATAAATGACGGAACGAATGTCAGCAGTTTCTACTATAAGGTTGGTAGACCGACGCTTTCTTCTTCTGACGATAGTGTGAACTATTATAAGAGAGTTGATTTCGGAACTGGTGAGGGAATGAGTTCTGCAGATGATGAATATATGGGCACATCATCTATTGCTTATCTTGCCAAATTTACCCCTGCTGGAGGTACTGTTACAAAATATGGATTTGACATAAAGAAGACATCAAAATCCACAGAAAGTTCTGATATTTTTGCAGAAGGTGATATATCTGGAGAAGCAGAATTTGAGTTCGGAGTTACAATACACAGCATTAAGGCGGAAAATGGAAAAACTATTGATGAGGTTATCAATGAGCTGGTAGTAACACCTTATGTAAATTATGCTGAAACAGAAACTGTTATTGCAGAATAAAGGAGAATTATAATGAAAAAGTTTACCACGCCAGAAATTAAAGTAACATATTTTGTAACTGAGGATGTAGCTCTTGATTTGCTCGGTCTTGAATCAGCTACAGATCCTACAAATATTTTAGATACTGAGGAAAAGAAAGTACAGGTTGGTAGTATTAATTTTGAAACGCTAAAATAACGGATGGATACAGACAATGCCTGTATCCATTATTTTTGTTAATTATTTGACAAAAGAGCGTAAAAATATATTAGATAGTTTAACTGAAAGGAAGAGGATTAATGTTTAACACGTTTAAGGGCGGAATGCATATTCCTGACCATAAAGAGCTTACATCAGGAAAACCGATAAAAGCTCTTGACGGAGATAAGGTGCATATTTATCCGTTGCAGCAGCATATAGGTGCGCCGCTTGAAGCAAAGGTTCAGAAGGGGGATTATGTTAGAGTTGGTCAGGTGCTTGCTGATTCTGATGCTTTCGTATCAACTCCGGTACATAGTTCCGTGTCTGGTACAGTAACAGATATAAAGCCATATCTGCATCCGTCAGGTGCAAAAGTTACGGCTGTTTTTGTTGAAAATGATTTTACGTATGAAAAATACGAAGGTATTAAACCGTACAATATCGAGGATATGACAAAAGAAGAAATGCTTTCAGTTGTCAGAAATGCGGGTATTGTAGGTATGGGTGGTGCAGGCTTTCCTACACATGTAAAGCTCTCACCTCCGCAGGAAAAAGAGATTAAGTATCTTATAATCAATTGTGCAGAGTGCGAACCCTACATAACAGCAGACCATAGAAGGATGATAGAAGATCCTGACTCTATTGTTGACGGAATTGGTATCGTATTAAAGATACTTGGATTAGATACTGCATATGTAGGAATTGAAAAGAATAAGCCTGATGCAATAAAGGTTATGAATGAAAAGGCAAGTATTGCCGGAAATATCAAGGTTTGTCCGCTTAAAACAAAATATCCTCAGGGTGCTGAAAAACAACTGATTTATGCAATAACAAAGAAACAAGTGCCTTCTGGCGGACTTCCTGCTGATGTTGGTGCAATTGTAATGAATGTCGATACAGTATCACAGATTTCGAAGACATTCAGAACAGGTATGCCACTTATTAAAAGAGTGGTTACAGTTTCCGGAGATGCAATAGAAAATCCTTCAAATTTTGAGGTTTATACCGGTGTAACATTTCAGTATCTTATTGATAATGCAGGTGGTTTCTCTAAAGATGTAAGAAAGCTTGTTATGGGTGGACCTATGATGGGAATAGCGCAGTATTCTACCGAGCCACCGGTTGTTAAAACAACCTCATCAATACTTGCTCTTTCGGAAGAAGGCGGAAATTATGATGATTATTCTCCGTGTATAAGATGCGGAATGTGTGTTGAACACTGCCCGATGAATCTTATGCCATTATATCTTAGTAAGTTTTCGGTTAATAACGAGCTTGAAAAAGCAGAGGAATATAACATTCTTGATTGTATTGAGTGTGGTCTGTGTTCATATCTTTGTCCCGGTAAACAAGGCCCACTTCATAATATAAGAATTGCAAAACAAAAAATAATAGAGAACAGGAGGAAGAATAAGTAATGGAACATAAGTTGTTAGTATCATCATCGCCGCATATTCATCAGAATGAATCAATAGCATCAATAATGCTTGATGTTATCATTGCTCTCATTCCTGCCTCTTTGATGGGTGTTTACTATTTTGGTTATAAAGCTGCAGTTGTTATTATAACCGCAATTGCTGCTTCTGTGTTGAGTGAATATGCATATCAGAAAATAACTAAAAAGACAACAACAGTAAGTGATTTGTCTGCTATTGTTACAGGTCTATTGTTGGCGCTCAATCTTCCGGTAACAATACCGCTTTGGATGGTTGTCATTGGCTCTGCGTTTGCGATAATAATAGTTAAGCAGCTCTATGGCGGATTGGGCAAAAATTTTATGAACCCTGCACTGGCAGCAAGATGCTTTATGGTAATTGCATGGGGAGGAGCTATGTCCGCGTTTGTTGAGCCTTTTGTGGGATATGGCGCAGATGCGATTTCTCAAGCAACACCGCTTGGTGTTTTGAAGGGCATTTCAGAAGGTACAATTCCGTCTGTTAACGATGCGTTTTTCGGAGTAAAGCCCGGAACAATAGGTGAAACATCAGGTGCTATGCTGTTGCTTGGAGGACTTTATCTTCTTTATAAGCGTGTTATATCTTGGCATATTCCGACTATATACATATTAAGCTTTGGTGTTCTTACATACTTTTTGGGAAATAATAATACACAGTTGTCTCAGCTTAACTTCACACTTTTGTCGATATGTACAGGTGGTTTGCTTCTCGGTGCGATTTTTATGGCAACCGATTATGTAACAACACCTACAACAAAACGTGGTCAGGTTGTGTTTGCAGTGGGTTGCGGATTATTGACGTTTGTAATAAGAAGATATGGCAGTTATCCTGAGGGAGCGTCTTTTGCTATACTTCTTATGAATATTGCTACTCCGCTTATTGACAGATATATAAAGCCGAAAAAGTTTGGCTATGTAAAGAAAAAGTGATTTGTGCAGAAGGGATGTGTGTTTGATTATGCAAAAAAAAGATATTTTTGATATTGCGAAAATAGGACTTATCCTTTTTGCGATTACAGCTATTTCTGCAGGGATACTTGCAGGTGTAAATAGTGTAACTGCGCCTATTATTACTGCAAATGCAAAAGCGAAGCGCGAAGCGGCGATGTCTAAGGTTTTGCCTGATGCGGTAGCATTTGAAAAGGTTGAGTATTCTGCTCTGGATACCAGTGTTCTTGAAGCTTATTCTGCCGGTGATGCAGGGTGTGTAATTCTTTGTGAACCTCGTGGTTATGGCGGTGCTGTGTCTATTGTTGTTGGAATTAAACCTGATTTGACCGTAAATAGTATTGATATTACAAGTCAGTCGGAAACTCCGGGACTTGGTGCTAACTGTACAACTGAGGAGTTTATGTCTCAGTATGCAGGAAAGACAAAGGATATCAAAGTTGTAAAATCTAATCCGGGAGCCAATGATGTTGATGCGATTTCATCGGCAACAGTTACAACGAAAGCTGTAACAAAAGGCGTGAATGATGCACTTCTTGCTGCGGAGCAAGTGATGGGAGGGGATAAGTGATGGAGAAAAAGAAAAGTGTTTTTATGAATGGACTTTTGTTTGAAAATCCGACGTTTGTCCAGCTTCTTGGTATGTGTCCGACTCTTGCTACAACAACAAGTGTGAAAAATGGGATTGGTATGGGACTTTCAGCAACGGCAGTTTTGATTTTGTCCAATATGCTGATTTCACTTTTGAGAAAAATCATACCTGATAAGGTAAGAATTGCGGCATACATAGTAATTATTGCTGCGTTTGTTACCATTGTTGAAATGTGTCTTAATGCTTATCTGCCTGATATAGCAGAACAACTTGGTATATTTATTCCGTTGATAGTAGTAAACTGCATTATACTTGCAAGAGCAGAATCTTTTGCATCTAAGAATGGCGTGTTTGCATCAATGCTTGATGGTGCCGGTATGGGACTGGGCTTCACTTGTGCTTTGACAATAATATCTACTGTAAGAGAGCTTTTGGGCGCAGGTACAATTCTTGGAATTAAAATTTATGGCGATACAATCACACCGATGGCAATTTTCGGTATGCCTCCGGGTGGATTTATAACTCTTGGACTGATTATTGCTGTTATTAACTTTATTATCTCAAAAAGAAAGGCGGCGAAGAATAAATGATGGAAGTAATATCTGTTATAATTGCCGCACTTTTTACAGAAAACTTCGTTTTGGTTAAGTTTTTGGGAATATGTCCGTTCCTTGGCGTGTCTAAAAAGACAGAAACTGCGATTGGCATGGGAATGGCGGTAACATTTGTTATGGCAATAGCATCAATGTGTACATGGGCGGTTAATCACTTTTTGCTTGAAAGATTTTCTCTTGAATATCTTCAGACTATTGTGTTCATTCTGATTATTGCTGGACTTGTACAGTTTGTTGAAATGTTCGTTAAAAAGTCGATGCCGTCTCTTTACAGTGCACTAGGAATCTATCTTCCGCTTATTACAACTAACTGTGCGGTACTTGGTGTTGCACTTTTGAACGTGCAGAATGGATATGGATTTATGCTTTCACTTGTTTACGGAACATTTGCAGCACTTGGCTTTTCGATGTCAATTGTCCTGTTTTCCGGAATCCGTGAGTTTATAGATGAAAGAGATGTTCCGGAGGCGTTCAGAGGCTTCCCGATAGCGCTTATAACTGCAGGTCTGATGGCGATAGCATTTACCGGCTTTTCCGGTCTTACAATATAAGGAGGAGGGTGTGATAGTATGAGAGAAATTTTAATACCGATTGCGATAGTAGGCGGTATAGGACTCTTGTTTGGTTGCCTTCTTGCCTTTGCTTCAATTATATTCAAGGTAAATAAGGATACCAGAATTGAAATGATAGAAGAAGCTCTTCCCGGTGCAAACTGCGGTGCTTGTGGCTATGCCGGTTGTAGTGCTTATGCTGCTGCGGTAGTTGAGCAGAATGCTCCTGTTTCAGCTTGTAGTGTCGGCAAAGATGCTGTTGCTAAAAAGATTGCAACAATAATGGGCAAAGAAGCAGAAAAGGTTGAGCCTAAAGTTGCAAGAGTAATGTGTGCAGGAAAATGCGGCATAGCAGAAGATAAGTACGAGTATGTCGGTATTGCTGACTGTGTTTCTGCGGCTAAGCTTTCAGGTGGTGCAAAGACTTGTCCTAACGGATGTCTTGGTCTTGGTACCTGTATAAGCGCTTGTAAATTTGATGCTATTTACATAAAAAATGGTATAGCGCGTATCGATGAAACAAAGTGCAAGGCTTGCGGTCAGTGCCTTAAGGTTTGTCCTAAGGGGCTTATTACATTTGTCCCTGTATCTAATAAGGTGTGGGTGCCTTGCAATAATACAGAAAAGGGTGCAGATACAAACAAGTACTGCAAGACAGGTTGTATAGGCTGTCATATATGTGAAAAGACATGTCCTGTTGAAGCAATAAAGGTTGTTGATAATCATGCAATAATTGATTATTCTAAGTGTGTAAGTTGTGGACTTTGCGTTGACAAATGCCCGAAAAAACTGATACATAAGACAAAAGCCGTTGGTGTCGGTGTGTAATTAAGAAGGAGATTTATCTCCTTCTTTTTGTATGCGGAAAGAAATGTTACAAAATTGTTAATTTTAATATAAAAAATTTGAAAATTACTATACAAAAGAAAATTTATGTGTTATAATGT